>NZ_DLJW01000013.1:0-39603 GCF_002477705.1 Stenotrophomonas sp. UBA7606
CAACGTGGTGGGTTTACACACCTAGCGGCGTTCAATGACGAACTTGCCGAAGCCAACCCCCAGGCTCCAGCCCCGACCGGTACCTGCCAGTGCCAGCGACACGTCGCCCTTGGTCATCACCTGCGCGTCGGTTGCCCGCGATGCACTCGCATGGACCTCGGCTGCCGCGTAGGTGCCAACCAGATCATTCAGAGAATACGCCCCCGTGAACTTGCCGCGTCCATCGGTAATGGTTGTGCGTCCAACCGTCAGCCCCCCACCCTTGGCGGTGATCTTGACCGGGAAACTTGTGCCGTTGTCACAACTGATCGTGCCCGTCCCTTCCGCGGTCTTGTAGAACGCCGACCAGCCGGACAGGTTGTAGCGCAGCTCGCAATCGATGTTGCCTGCTGCCTGTGCCGCCGGTGCGACCGCACCAACTGCCAGCAGCAACAGGGCTGTGGTGATCTTCTTCATCGGGTTTCCTCCTGCCGGTTGTAACCAGCGCCGAGACTAGCAGCGCCGGAGCGCTGCGTAGCGGCCCGCAACCCGGGCACAAGGGTCAGCGTTCAGCGAGCCTCCACCGGCCCGGCCAGTTCGAACGCATCAGCATCCAGCATGGCCGGGAAGCGCTCGCGGTGTGCAGCCAGGGCCTGCGCCGAGATCGTGCTGGTCACGACCTGTTCGTGCTCGCGGATCTCTACCTGCGCCTGGCCCAGGAAGTCGATCACCGCGCTGTCCCCGCTGTAGTGCAGGTTGTTGCCGTCCACGCCGATGCGGTTGACCACCGCCACGTAGCACAGGTTCTCGATGGCGCGCGCGCGGGCCAGCGTGCGCCAGGCATGGGAGCGCGCCGACGGCCAGTTGGCGACGAAGATCTGCAGGTCGAAATCCAGCTGCCCGGCGCGTTCCACGTCGTAACGGTTGCGGCAGAACACTGGAAAGCGCAGGTCGTAGCAGACCTGTGGATTGATCCGCCAGCCTTTCCATTCAATGCACAGGCGTGCATTGCCGGCGGCATAACGCTTGTGTTCGCCGCCATAGCGGAACAGATGGCGCTTGTCGTAGTAGTGCAGTTGTCCATCGGGCGTGGCCCACAGCAGGCGGTTATGGACCTTGCCATCCACCCGCAGTTGCACGCTGCCGGTCACCGCCGCGTCCAGCGCGCGCGCCTGGTCGCGGATCCATGCCACGGTTGGCCCGTCCATGTCCTCGGCCTGATCGATGGCGTCGTTGGAGAAGCCACTGGTGAAGGTCTCCGGCAGGATCACCAGATCCGTCTGCCCGGCCAGCGGTGCCAGCAACGCCGCGTAGTAGTCACGGTTGCCCGCCGGGTCGTGCCAGCGGGTGTCACCCTGTACAAGCGAGATACGTAGGTCTTGCATGGTCATTTCTGTCCCTACCACCGAAAACGAAATATCACACTGGCCACGAATACCATGGTCAGCACCGGCAGCAGCCATTGCAGGCCTGCCACCCAGCGATTGCCGGGCTGGCGCCGTTCTTCCTCGCTCAACATGCCGAGGTAGAGGCGCGTGTAGCGGGAAAAACTGCCGCGCAGGGCAAGCAGCCCATCATCCACCGATACCTGTCGCTGCCGCACGCCTTCCTGCACCACCGAGAAAAACAGCAACAGCTTCAGTAAGCCGGCAAGCAGCAGCAGGCCGGCACTGAGCAGCATCAGCAGCGTACCTGTCGGCATGCCCGGCCTGGATCAGAGCGCCTGGAGCCGTTCGATCGCGGCATCCAGGGTGGCCTCGTTCTTGGCAAAGCACAGACGCACCAGGCGCTGCCCGGCCGGCGGCGTTTCGTAGAACGGCGACAACGGAATGGCGGTGACGCCCTTCTCGATGGTCAGCCACTTCACGAACTCATGGTCCGGCAGATCGCTGATGGCCGAGTAATCCACCAACTGGAAGTATCCGCCTGGCACCGGCAACGGCTTCAGCCGGGTGCTCAGCAACTGCTCGCGGAAACGGTCGCGCTTGGCCTGGTAGAAGGCCCCCAGTTCAAGGTGGTGCTCGGGCTCGTCGCGGATCATCGCGGCAAAGCCATATTGCGCTGGGCTGTAAGTGGTGAAGGTGTTGTACTGATGGACCTTGCGGAACTCGGCGGTCATGGCCGGCGGCGCGATCGCATAGCCGATCTTCCAACCGGTGCAATGGTAGGTCTTGCCGAAGCTGGAGATCACGAACGCGCGCTCGCGCAGCTCCGGGTAGCGCAGCGCCGATTCATGGCGGGCGCCGTCATAGACGATGTGCTCGTAGACTTCGTCTGAAACCAGGTAGATATCGGTGCCGCGCAGCACCTCGATCAAGGCCTGCATGTCGGCAGCCGACAGCATCGCCCCGGAGGGGTTGTGCGGGGTATTGACCATCAGCATGCGGGTGCGCGGGGTGATGGCGGCGCGCACCTTGTCCCAATCCACCGCAAAAGTCTGCGGATCCAGCGCCACGTGCACCGCGCGCGCGCCGGCCAGGTCGATGGCCGGTTCGTAACAATCATAAGCCGGGTCCAGCACGATCACTTCCTCGCCCGCCCGCACCACTGCATGGATGGCGTTGAAGATGGCTTCGGTACCGCCCGAGGTCACCGTGATCTCGCTGTCAGCGTCCACCTGGGCGCCGTAGCAATCCAGCACCTTCTGTGCGATGGCCTGCCGCAGGGGGGCCACGCCGGTCATCGGCGCATACTGGTTCAAGCCATCACGCATGGCCTTGGCGGTTTCATCTATCAGCCGCTGCGGCGCCGGGAAATCCGGAAAGCCCTGGCCCAGGTTGACCGCGCCGTGTTCGGCAGCCAGCTGCGACATCACGGTGAAAATGGTGGTGCCCACCTTGGGCAGCTTGGTCTGCGGTTGCATCGTTACGTACACGCCGGCGGAGGAAAGCACCGAGTTTACGCAAAGCCGCGGATTTAAGCCGCAGCGCGGACGCCATTGCTGCAGGACATGGCGATGCCGGGTCTATAATGCGCCCCCTCCCGGCACCCGCCCGGCAGTGCCCTCCTCCAAGGACGGAAGCGCCCGATCGATGATTGACTCCACCACCGCCCCGCCATTGCTCGCCGCCCGCGGATTGCGCTTCAGCCGCAACGAAGAACCGGTGTTCGGCCCGTTGGACCTGCACGTGGACGCTGGCGAAGCCCTGCTGGTGCAGGGCAGCAACGGTGCCGGCAAGACCACCCTGCTGCGCGTGTTGGCCGGCCTGCTGGCAGCAGACCAGGGGCAGATCGAGATCGATGGGCGCACGGCCAGCAACAGTGACCGCTCGCGCTACATTGCCTACCTGAGCCACCTCACCGCACTCAAGCAGGATCTGGGCACACTGGAGAACCTGCACTTCCTGTGCGGCCTGCAGGGCCGCCGCGCACGCCAGATGCCCGGCAATGCGCTGGCCATCGTCGGCCTGGCCGGCTACGAGGAAACGCCGGTGCGGCAACTGTCGGCCGGGCAGAAAAAGCGCTTGTCGCTGGCCAGGGTGTGGCTGTCGCCCGCCCCGGTCTGGCTGCTGGACGAGCCTTACGCCAACCTCGACCTGGAGGGTATCAACCTGGTCAACCGGATGATCTCGGCGCACCTGCGTAGTGGTGGTGCGGC
The DNA here is from genome assembly GCF_002477705.1 of Stenotrophomonas sp. UBA7606. NCBI lineage: Bacteria > Pseudomonadati > Pseudomonadota > Gammaproteobacteria > Lysobacterales > Lysobacteraceae > Stenotrophomonas > Stenotrophomonas sp. UBA7606. The sequence continues at coordinate 3,578 of NZ_DLJW01000013.1, forward strand.
CTTGGTCACCACCCACGGTGCCTATGCTGCGCCGCCGGTACGCAACCGCCTGCTCACCTTGGGCCGACCCGATCAGGAGGCCGCCGCATGAGCCTGCCCGGACCGCAACCGACCTTGTTCAGCGCCGGCCGCGCGCTGCTGGTGCGTGACCTGAAACTGCTCTGGCGCCGCCGCGGCGACGCCGCCCAGCCGGTACTGTTTGCCCTGTTGGTGGTTGCGCTGTTCGCGCTGGCCCTGGGCGGCGAACCGCGCCTGCTGCAGAGCGTTGCCTCGGCCGTATTGTGGCTGGCGGTACTGCTGGCCGGCCTGTTGTCGCTGGACAGCCTGTTCCGCAGCGATGCCGAGGACGGTTCGCTGGAGCAATGGCTGCTGTCGCCGGTATCCCTGGCCTGGCTGGTCGCGGTTCGGGTGTTCTCGCACTGGCTGACCACGGCCTTCCCGCTGGTGCTGGTCAGCCCACTGCTGGCCGAGCTGATGCAGTTGCCACGTGCACAGCTGCCGGTCCTGATCGCATCGCTGGCATTGGGCACTCCCCTGCTCAGCCTGCTGGGCGCGGTGGTAGCGGCGCTGACCGTTGGCATGCGCCGCGCCGGCATCCTGCTGGCATTGCTGGTCCTGCCGCTGTACGTACCGGTGCTGGTATTCGGTGCCGGCTCGGTGGCAGCGGCGGCGCAGGGGCTGGACCCGCTGGGTGCCCTGTTGATGCTCGCTGCCGGGTTGGTCGTAAGCGCGGTATTGGCCCCCCTTGCAGCCGCACTTGCCATCCGCATTGCCAACTCATAAAGCGCTATTCTTGACGCCGGCTTCACACCCGCGCTCGTCAGCCCATGCCCAACCGGCACCGCCCAGAAAACCCCAGCCCTGACCTGCCCACGCTGCCGCCCCGCCCTGCGGTTGAACTGCAGCGCCGCGGCGAACTGCGGGTGGAAAAATTCCTGGAAGCGGCGACGGTCATCTTCAACGAGAAGGGCTATCAGGCCGCCCGCCTGGCTGACATCGTCAAGCTCGCTGGTGGCTCCATGGCCACCCTCTATCGCGCCTTCGGCGACAAGGTGGGGCTGGTGCACGCGTTGATGGAGCGCAGCATCAACCAGTTCGGTCGCAGCTTGGACGAACTGTCCAGCTCCAACCTGCCTCCCCAGGAGGCGCTGGAACAGGCCGCGTTCAAGATGGTTGAAGAAATTCTTTCGCCAGCACGCATCGCCTGCCATCGCGTGGTCATTGCCGAAGGCATGAGCCAGCCGGAACTGCGCGACTGGTTCCAGGCCCATGGTGTGACCACGATGGAGATCCTGCTCAGCCGCTATTTCGCCCGCGAGCACGACGCTGGCCGCCTGCATATCGAAGACCCCGACCTGGCCGCACGGCATTTCTACATGCTGGTGATCGGCGGGGTGATCCTGCGCTCGGTCAACGGGCGCATGGGGGCCAACGACGTGCCGCTGGCGCAGGAACAGGCACGATCGGCGGTCACGCTTTTCCTGAACGGCGCCCTGCCCCGAACCTGAACCTCCGCTTGCTGCGTTGCAGCTTGCACTGTACCCAAGCCGCTCACAGAATCGTGACGTAATCGCCATTACGTTGTCGGCACCCGTTGTCACCCACCCATCGGCAGGGACAACACAAGGAGGGGAACGTGCGGCTCTACCTAGCGTTTGTGATGTTGGTCGCAACTGTGGCCCTGGTCGCCGCCGCCTGGTTGGCGCCGATCAAGGCCGACGCGTCCGGGCAGGCCGTCAAATTGCCCGAAACCCACTTTGCCTCCACCCAATCCGGCCATGGCTTCAATGCCCCGCCCGGCTTTGCCGATGCCGTACCGGCGCGCAACAAGGCGCACCCGGAAGCCAAATCGGTCGGCCAGCAGGTGTGTACCGCCTGCCACAGCAAGGAAAACGACAACTTCGCGCATACCGCGCACGCCGCCGGCATGCAGGTGGCGCTGGCTGCCAATCCGGCAACCGCCACCTGCGAGGCCTGCCACGGCCCGGGCTCGGTGCACGCGGCCAATCCCACCCAGAAGGGATCGATCATCGCCTTCACCCGCGATGGTGGCACGCCGATCGCCAACCAGACCGAAAGCTGCCTGGGCTGCCACTCCGGCGGGCCGCGTGATGCGTGGCTGGGCTCCATCCATCAGCGCAATGACCTGTCCTGCAGCGATTGCCATAACCCGATGACCAAGTTCTCGGCCGAAGGCCTCACCGCCAAACAGTCGGTCAGTGAGACCTGCGCCACCTGCCACAAGGACATCCGCCAACAGTTCAACCGGCGCTCGCACATGCCCCTGCCGGAAGGCGCCATCAGCTGTGTCGATTGCCACAACCCGCACGGCACGCTCAACCCCACCCTGCTCAAGACCGACACTGTCAACGAAACCTGCTACCAGTGCCACGCGGAAAAGCGCGGCCCGTTCCTGTTCGAACACGCGCCGGTACGCGAGAGCTGCCTGAACTGTCATCAGGTGCATGGCTCCAACCAGCATGCCCTGCTGGTCGCGCCGATCCCGATGCTGTGCCAGCAGTGCCATTCGCATACCCGCCACCCCAACGACCTGCAGACCGAAACCTCGCTCGGCAACGGCCTCACCGCCGACGAGCGGCTGATGGGGCGTGGCTGCATCACCTGCCACGCCCAGGTACACGGCTCCAACCATCCTTCCGGCCCACGTCTGCACAAGTAAAGGGAGAACGACATGTGCACACGGAATCGTTCAAGGAACTGCCGCTGGTCACTGTTATCCCTGGCCTTGATGGCGGGCCTGGCACAGGCCCAGGACAGCGGCGCCGGCGTCGACCTGCAATTTGGCAACTGGCTGGACCCCAGTGGTCGCATCGGCTGGGAGGGCTGTGACAAGGACGGCGAAAGCTGGCTCACTGCGGAAACCCGGCGCACGCCGACCGGTTTCCTGTATGGCTGTGCGCCACAGATGGCCACCGCCAAGCCTTTCGGTGACAACGGCTGGACCTACTCCGGCAAGCTGGCACTGAGCTACCTGCACCTGAGCGGCGACGAGCGCAACAGCACCTGGCGCCGTTTCCGCGACCCCGACGATGGCGTGGTACTGCAGGCCAATTTCAGCCTGGCCCGCGCCGACGATGGCCGTTATGTGGACGTGCGGCTGAGCCGGCTCAGCCGTGACAACCAGTACCTGCGTGCGGTCTTCGGCCAGGCCGGCCGCTACAAGGTGCAGGCATTCGCGCGCAGCACGCCCAACGTGCTCAGCGGCAACGCGCGCTCGATCTGGGACGGCGTCGGCAGCAACCACCTTACCCTGAAGGACGGCCTGACCCCGGCCGGCAGCACCGCCGCGCAGGTTGCGGCCGTGTCCGCCGCGCAACCGTTCAGCACCTTGAGCGTGGTCCGCGACAAGCAGGGCGTCAGCATCAACTACCTGCTCAACCCGCGCTGGACCGGCTATGCCAGCCTCACCCATGAAGAGCGCAAGGGCGCGCGCCCGTTTGGCGGGCCGTTCTTCTTCAACTACCCGTTCCCGGCCAACGGCGGCGTCTACGAGATACCGCGCCCGATCGACGACAGCACGCTCAACTTCATGGGTGGTTTCCGCTTTGTCGGCAACGTCTGGCGCACGGATTTCAACTACACCGGTTCGTTCTTCCGCAACGCGCACAGCGCCTACGACTACCAGGTGCCCTACGGCCTGTACTCGGTGGCTGGTGCCTACACGCCACCGCTTTACCAGGGCTCGTTCGCCTACGAGCCGGAGAACGACTACCACCGTCTGGGCGCCACCTTCGGCCGCAAGCTGCCCAGCTGGAACGGCGATTTCTCGGTCAACCTGGCGCTGACCACCATGCGCCAGAACGACAAGCTGCTGGCGCCGATGGACTGCCAGGGGCAGTTCGGGCAGGCACTGGCGCCACCGTTCATCTATGACTGCGCCAACTGGAGCACCACCGACGCGCTGTCGCGCAAACGTGCCGGGCTGGCCATCAACAACCAGAAGGTCGATGCGCGCCTGGTGCTGATGCCCAATGACGACGTCACCTGGCGCAACACCGCCCGCTATCTGCGCGAGGACTACAGCGGCACCTACTGGGCCTACAACCCGCTCACCGACCAGTACGGCTATATCGCCGAAAACGGTGCCCAGGGCAGCGTGGTGCCCGGCGAAATGGGCGTATGGGACCGCGGCCCGAATGCCTCGGTGCTCACCCGCATCCGTAACCTGCCGCTGGACAAGGAAACCCGCGAGGTGTCCACCGGCGCCGATTTCCGCGCCAACAACAAGAACACCTTGTCGGCCAGCTACACCTACACGGCGATCGAACGCGCCCACCGCGAGGTGGCCACCACCCACGACAACCTGCTCAAGTTCGGCTGGAACAACCGTGCGCTGGACTGGCTCACCTTCCGCGCCAACTACTCCTACCTGGACCGCAGCGGCAGCCGCTACTACTACGATCCATACGAGTTCACCTTCTCCAGCGCGCTGCCGGGTTTCGTCGACCCTGCCGGCGGCCTCAGCCCGCACACGGTCTCGGCGCTGCGCAAGTACGACATCGCCTCGCGCACCCAGCAGAAGCTGGACCTGATGGCGACCTTCATCCTGCCGCATGACATGACGATCTATGCCTCCGCGCGCGGTGACCGCAACCGCTACGACGCACAGATCGGCCGGCAGCGCTTTGACACCTACTCCGGCAGTGTGCAGTGGGAATGGCAGCCCAGCCCGGAGACCACCACCAGCGCCTGGTATGGCTACGACCGCTCCACCCTGGTATTTGCCAACGTCAACGACGGCACCGGCAGCGCCCCGGACCTGGGTGGCCCGACCTACCCGGAGGCCTACCGCTGGTGGATGGATGACGCCCAGCGCAACCACTACGCCGGGGTCAACTTCAATCGTCGCTTCGGCAGGGCGGTACTGGACCTGGCCTGGAACTGGACCTATTCGCGCGGCACCACCCGCTACCGCATGAACTCGGCCGCCGCCATGACCACGCCTGCCAATGCCGCACAGGCCACCGGCGCCTACCCGGTGATGAAGTATCGCGTGACTTCGCTGACCGCCGGACTGACGCTGCCGTTGACCGAGCGCATGCGCCTGCGCGTGTTTGATACCTGGGAGCGCGGCAATCTCTCCGATTGGCACTACTTCGGTTTCGAGGACACGCTGTTATATGACCACCGCGTCTACACCGATGGCGGCCCGGCCAAGTACAACGTCAACCTGGTTGGCATGCTGTTCGAGGTGGCCCTATGAAGGCGCTCTGGTTGATTGCCGCACTGGCTGCCACCGCCGGCCAGGCTGATCCACCGGCCCCGGCCGATGCCCCGGCAGCCGCTCCCGAAGCCGCTGCTGCAAACGAGACGCCGGCCAAACCACTGCCGCGCCTTGACCTGCGCCGCGCTCATGCCCCCGCCGGTGACGCCCAGGCCGGCAAGGGCAAGTCCGAAGTCTGCGCCGCCTGCCATGGGGCCGACGGCATTGCCATCACCCCCGCCTTTCCCAACCTGGCCGGGCAGAAAGCCGACTATCTGTACTGGGCGCTGCATGCCTACAAGGACGGTCGCATGCCCGAGTCGCCAATGACGCCGATGGCCGCGCCGCTGGAAGAACAGGACATCCGCGACTTGGCCGCCTATTACGCCAGTCTGCCGCATCCACCGCCGCCGGCCGACGCCGCTCCGGCCGATCCCATCGACCCGGCCCTGCTTGCCCAGGGCCAGAGCCTCTACATGGCGGGCGACCCGGCCAAGGGCATCCCACCTTGCCAGGGCTGCCACGGCGCCGATGGCCGCGGCAATCCGCAAGCCGCCTACCGTGACCGCAGCGGGCGCACGCCGTATGCCGCCTACCCCTTGCTGCGCGGGCAGCAAAACGACTACCTGCAGACCCGCCTGCAACAGTTCCACGACGACGCCATCGACGCTTCAACCAACAGCCGTGTCATGCACGGCATCGGCAAGCAGTTGGATGGGGACAGCATCAAGGCTGTCTCCACCTGGCTGTCATCGCTGAAGGAGTAAGACCGGTTTCACCTTCCCCCGCGCCACGCCGTGGCGTGCCTCTGCAACCTGCGTTTTGAGGAGTTACCCATGAAATCCCGTATTTTCCTTGCCCTGCTCGCCCTTGGTGGTGCCTCCTCCGCCTATGCCGCCGATAGCTGTTCGGTGAGCCTGGAAGGCAACGATGCGATGAAGTACAACCTCACCAACATCGACGTGCCCAAGACCTGCACCAACTTCACCATCAACCTGAGCCACACCGGCAAGATGGCCAAGAACGTGATGGGCCACAACGTGGTCATCGCCAGGACCACCGACATGGCGGGCATCGACGCCGACGGCATCAAGGCCGGGCTGGCAGCGGACTACCTCAAGGCTGGCGACACCCGCGTGCTTGCCCACAGCAAGGTGGTCGGCGGCGGCGAAAGCACGTCGGTCTCCATCCCGGTGGCCAGTCTCAACGCCGCCGGTGCACCGCTGTCGTTTTTCTGCAGTTTCCCCGGTCACTCGGCGATGATGAAGGGCACGGTCACCCTCAAATAAGCACCCGGTAACGGCCGACACGCTGGTTTTGCGGTATCTTGCACGCGTGTGAAAACAGCAACGGTGCCGTCAACTGCACCCAGCCGGTCGGGCCACACTACGTGGCCCGGCCTTGGTCTTCCTCAGCGAGCGTGCGGATGTTCAAAGCTTTAGTCGGTTGGTTTCACAAGCTGGGCTCACCGCCCTACTTCGACAGCTTTGCTGCCCGCTGGGCGCCGTGGTTCTATCTTGCGTCGCTGCCGCTGTTCGCACTGGGCCTGTGGCAAGCCCTGGCGGTAGTGCCTGCCGATTACCAGCAGGGCGACAGCTTCCGCATCCTCTACATCCACGTGCCGGCGGCCTGGATGAGCCTGTTCGTGTTCGGGCTGATGGCGTTTTACAGTGCCATCGCGCTGATCTGGCGGATCAAGCTGTGCGAGATCCTGGCCATGGCCTGCGCACCGATCGGTGCCGCGTTCACCCTGGTCACCCTGATCACCGGCAGCATCTGGGGCAAACCCATGTGGGGCACCTGGTGGGATTGGGACCCCCGCCTGACCACCGAACTGATCCTGCTGTTCCTGTATCTGGGTGTGATGGGCCTGTACGGTGCCATCGACGACCGCCGTGCCGCGGCCCGCGCCGCTGGCCTGCTGGCCATCGTCGGCGTGGTGTTGCTGCCGGTGATCCGGTATTCCGTCGTCTGGTGGAACTCGCTGCACCAGGGCCAGACCATCCGCATGTTTGGCGAATCCAGCATGGACAGCAGCATGATCCTGCCGCTGTGGCTGATGGTGTTCGCCACCAAATTCTGGTTTGCCGGCTCACTGCTCACCCGCGCCCGCGCCGACAACCTGCGCCGCGACGCAGGCAAGGCCTGGGTGCGCGAGCGCGTGGAGAAATCGGCATGAGCTATTTCAAATACGTGGCGATGGCCTACGCCGTGTTCTTTATCGTGCTGGCCTGGGACTTCATCGTGCCGCGCATGCAGATCCGCCGGCAGTTGCGCGACGCACGCGGTCGCATCGCGCGTGACAAACGTGCCAAGGCGGCCCCCAGCGACGAGGAGCTGAGCCGATGAGCCCGACCCAACGTCGCCGCCTGCTGCTGGTGCTGCTGGTAGTGGCGGTAGCCGGTATCGCCGCCGTGCTGGTTGCCACCGCCCTGCAACGCAATATCGCCTACCTCTACACCCCTGCCGAAGTGAAAGCCGGCAAGGTTGCGCCTGACGCACGCTTCCGCCTGGGCGGCATGGTCGCCAAGGGCTCGTTCAAGCGGGAAAGCGGCGCGCTGCTGGCCCGCTTCGACGTTACCGATGGCGACGCCGTGCTGCCGGTCAGCTACGACCGCATCCTGCCCGACCTGTTCCGCGAGGGGCAGGCGGTGGTCGCCACCGGGCGCATGCGTGACGGCGTGTTCGTTGCCGAGGACGTGCTGGCCAAGCACGACGAAACCTATATGCCCAAGGAGCTGGCCGACAAGATGGGCCAGGCCCATACCAAGCACCAGATCCCGGCCACGGCCCCAGCAACGGAAACGCCCTGAGTGCTCGCTGAAATCGGACAGGTACTACTGATCCTCGCACTGCTGGCGGCCCTGCTGCAGAGCGTGCTGCCACTGGTTGGTGCGCAACGGGGCCTGCCCGCACTGATGGCCACCGCACGCCCCACCGCCTTGTTGCAGCTGACCATGGTGCTGGGTGCGTTCGTGGTGCTGACCATCGCCTTCGTACGCCAGGATTTCTCACTGCGCTACGTGGCCGAAAATTCCAACTCGCTGCTGCCGATGATCTACCGCTATTCGGCGGTTTGGGGCGCGCACGAGGGCTCGCTGCTGCTGTGGACCCTGGTGCTGGCCTTGTGGAGCGCGGCGGTCAGTGAATTCTCCCGCCAGTTGCCCGAGCCGGTGGTGGCACGCGTGCTGGCGGTGATGGGCATGATCAGCGTCGGCTTCCTGGCCTTCCTGCTGTTCACCTCCAACCCCTTCGCCCGCCTGCTGCCGGCACCGGCCGAAGGCCACGATCTCAACCCGCTGCTGCAGGATCCGGGGCTGATCATCCACCCGCCCCTGCTCTACCTGGGCTATGTGGGGTTTGCGGTACCGTTCGCCTTCGCCATCGCTGCCCTGCTCGACGGTCGCATCGACGTGCGCTGGCTGCGCTGGACACGGCCCTGGACCAACGTTGCCTGGGCCTTCCTGACCATCGGCATTGCCTTGGGCAGCTGGTGGGCCTACTACGAACTTGGTTGGGGCGGCTGGTGGTTCTGGGACCCGGTGGAGAACGCCAGTTTCATGCCCTGGCTGGTGGGCGCGGCCCTGCTGCACTCGCAGGCCGCCACGGAAAAGCGCGGCGTATTCGTCGGCTGGACCCTGCTGCTGGCCATCGCCGCATTCGCGCTGTCACTGCTGGGTACCTTCCTGGTGCGCTCGGGCGTGCTGACCAGCGTGCATTCGTTTGCCGCCGATCCCTCGCGCGGCCTGTTCATCCTGATCTTCCTGGGCGTGGTGGTCGGCGGCTCACTGCTGCTGTACGCGCTGCGTGCACCGGGCATGGGCGGCGACGGCCAGGACCCCAGGCGCGCATTTGCCCTCAACTCGCGCGAAGGCCTCCTGCTGGCCAACAATCTGTTGCTGGCCAGCGCCTGCGCCATGGTGCTGCTGGGCACGCTCTACCCGTTGCTGGCCGATGCACTGAACCTGGGCAAGGTGTCGGTGGGGCCGCCTTATTTCGGCACCTTGTTCCTGCTGCTGATGGCCCCGCTGGTGTTGTTGCTGCCGTTTGGTCCGCTCACCCGCTGGCAGCGCGAACAGGGCATGCGCCCACTGACCCTGCTGCTGCCCTGGGCCGCGCTGGCCGTGGTACTGGGCGTGATCGGCTGGTGGTTGGCGCCCCAAGGCAAGCTGAAAACCGGGATCGGCATCGCCGCCGCGGTGTGGGTAGCCGCTGGCACCCTGTACTACCTGTGGACCCGTCTGCGCGGCGGCGGCCGGCCCAAGGCTGAAACCTGGGGCATGCTGGTCGCCCATATGGGTATCGCCGTGTTCCTGGTCGGCGCCCTGCTGGTGGAAGCACTGAACGTGCAGCATGAAGTGGCACTGGCGCCTGGCCAATCGGTTGACGCCGGCGGCTACACGCTGGTGTTCGAAGGCGTGGACGCCACCGATGGCCCCAACTACCACTCCGACCGTGGCCACCTGAAGGTGCTGCGCGACGACCGCCTGGTGGCCCGCCTGCACCCGGAAAAGCGCATGTACGCCAGTGGCGGCCAGCCCATGACCGAGGCCGGCATCCATCCGGCCTTGGGTGGCGATGTGTACGTCGCACTGGGAGAATCACTGGGTGACGGCTCCTGGGCCGTGCGCGTACAGATCAAACCCTTTGTCCGCTGGATCTGGCTGGGCGCGGCGCTGATGGCCCTGGGTGGGCTGATCACCGCCGTTGACCGCCGCTTCCGCCGGTTGCCCGAGAAGTCCCGATGAACACCCCTGCAGCAAATCCCGAACCCAACAAGCCACACCGCCTGCCGCCCGTCGCCATCATCCTTGGCGCGTTGTTTTTCCTCGGCCTGATGGGCTTGATGCTGTACGGGGTAAGCCGCTCCGACCGGCCCGATCGCGACAGCCTGCCGTCGGCCTTGATCGGCAAGCCAGCGCCGGCGTTCTCGCTGCCGGTGCTGCATGATCCCAGCGTGCATGTCACCGACAAACAGCTGCGCGGCGCTCCGTATGTGCTCAACGTATGGGGCAGCTGGTGCCCGACCTGCCGCGACGAGCACCCCATCCTCACCCGCTTCGCCGAAACCAAGCGTGTGCGCATGATCGGCTACAACTGGAAGGACGAACCCAGCGAGGCCCTGCGCTGGCTGGAGCAGCTGGGCAACCCCTACATGGTGGTCCTGGCCGACCAGGAAGGCCGCACCGCACTGGATTGGGGCATCGCCGCCGCGCCGGAGACGTTCCTGGTGGATGGCGCCGGCATCGTGCGCTGGAAGTACAGTGGCGCCATTACCCAGCAGGTGATGGACGAACAGCTGATCCCCGCGCTGGAAAAAGTGGAAGCCGCCAGCGGTGGCCACACCGGCGCCCCTGACCTGGGCAAGCTGCAATGAGATACCTGGGTGGCCTGCTGCTGTGGTTGGCGTTGGTGGCTGGCGCGCTGGCGCAACCGGCCGGGGACCCGACCCCGCTTCAGTACCGCGACCGCACCGAGGAAGCCCGCTTCCACGCACTCACCGCCGAACTGCGTTGCGTGCAATGCCAGAACCAGTCGCTGGCCGACTCCAATGCGCAGATCGCCCACGACCTGAGGCGCGAAGTACTCAAGCTGATGCACGAAGGCCGCAGCGACGCCGAGATCAAACAGTTCCTGGTCGAACGCTACGGCGAGTTCGTGCTGTACCGGCCGCAGATGGAAGGCAGCACCCTGCTGTTGTGGCTGGGCCCAGGCCTGTTGCTGCTGGCCGGTGCCGTGGTGCTGGTGCTGCATGTCCGTCGTCGTGCGCGCAGCGTGCCAGCCTCGGCTGCCGACGATGCCAGCCAGGAAGAACGCGAATGGTGAACTGGCCTTTCCTCATAGGTGCGGGCCTGCTGGCCGCCGTCGCTACCGGGCTTGCGCTGCTGCCATTGTGGCGTGCGGGGCAGCACCGCATCTGGGGCACCCTGCTCGCCCTTGCCGTCGTCGCCACGCTGGGCCTGTACCAGTGGCTGGGTACCCCGGCCGCACTGCAACCGCAGGCCGTGGCCAGTGAGGGCCCGCAGACTATTGAACAAGGCATCAGCGCCCTGCAGGAGGCCCTGGCCAAGAACCCGCAACGGGTGGATGGCTGGGTGCTGCTGGCCCGTTCACAGCTGGAGATCGGCAAGGTGGCCGATGCCGCCGCGTCCTACCAGCGCGCCGTGCAACTGGCCCCCGACGAACCCGGGGTGCTGGTCGAGGCTGCCCAGACCCGTGCCCAGGCCGATCCCAAGTTCCTGTTCGACGATACCGCCAGCCAATGGCTGGCCCATGCCCGCGAACTGGCGCCCGACAACGAGCGCGCCATCTGGCTGACCGGCATCGTGCAGCGCCAGCGCGGCCAAGACGAACTGGCCGCACAGACCTGGGAAAGCCTGCTCAGCCGCCTGGAGCCGGCTGCTGCCGTCGCCCTGCAGGAGCAGATCGACATCGCCCGCGGCAAAAAGCCCAGTACCGCGCACGGCCGCGATGCCAGCGCTACACCGTCCGCCGCCACGGCCGCAGGCAACAGCATCCAGGTAACCGTCACGGTTGCGCCGGCCCTGGCGGCGCGGGCCGCCTCCGGTAAGGAGACCCTGTTCGTCATCGCCCGCGTCCCGGGCGGCCCGCCCATGCCGGTGGCGGTGGAACGTCACCCGGCCCAGGCCACTCCCCTGACAGTGACGCTGGATGACGGCGACAGCCCCATGCCAACGCAGAAATTGTCCGACCTGCAGGAAGTGGAAGTGTTCGCCCGCCTCTCCAGCAGTGGCACGGCGATGCGCGGCGAAGGGGATATCGAATCGGAACCGGTCCGGGTCAAGCTGCCAACCAATGAACCCTTGAATGTGGTGATCGAGCCCCGGCCCTGAGGCCTGCAGGCATGGACGCCAAGGCAGGACGTGCTGCAGCCTCGACTGCGACGCAAGGTTTCCGGCGTTGGTTGATACCTCGCGTGCTTTACGGCGTGGCCGCTCTGGCCCTGCTCGGCATGCTGCTGCCACTGCAACGCGCCGTATTGCCGGGGGACCAAGGCCTGTCCTGGGCGCTGGACCTGTTTGCACATTGGCAACCCTGGTATGCCGCCACATGGCTGGCCTGCAGCTTGCTGCTGGCGTCCACCCGCAGGCGTTGGCTTCTGGCGCTTCCGTTGGTTGCATTGCCATGGTTCACCGCAAGCCGGCCCGCCGCACAAAGCGCGGAACCCGCGCAGCTCACCATCGTCATCGCCAACGTCAATATCCGCCAACACGACCCGCAGGCGCTATTGCAATGGCTTCGCGAACATCCGGCCAACATCGTCGTACTGACGGAACTCTCGCCCGCCTACGCACAGCGGCTGGCCGACGCCGGCAATGGCGGCTTCGGTCATGCCCTGCTGCACCCTTTGGAGTCTCCACCCGGCCTGGGCATTCTGTCTGATCGCCCATTGATGGAGCCGAGACTGCACACCGATACGCTGGGCGCACTCTACCTGCAGGCTTGCATTGATCTGCTCGGCCAACCGTTGCGCTTGTTCGCCGTCCACCCCAAACCACCGATGGCGGTGCGCAAGTTCAAGGCACGTGACAGCCTGTTGCGCGAACTGGCCGGCGCCTCGGACCAAGCCACCGTCATCGCCGGCGACCTCAATGCCACTGCGTGGTCCAGTGCCTTGTATGCAGCCCAGCAACACAATGTGCAACGCGTCACCGGCGCTGCCCCAACTTACCCCAGCGAAGGTGCCGGCGTGATCGGTATCGGCATCGACCATGTACTGGTATCGCCACAACTGGCGGGCAGCTTCCATCAACGCGGGCCCAACATAGGCTCGGACCACCTGCCGGTAAGGGTCGGCATCCGCTGGCAAGCGGCCCCGGCCAACGTTGGCAGCCGCCAGCATTGCCGCCTGTTGGCGGAATAGCGTGATAACCGCTGGTTATCACCCATGCGAAGATGTGCCACGCATCCCCGCTAAAATTGGCCGATGACCGAATTCATACCCGAGGGCAGCCGCTTCCACGCGCTTTCGTCCCCCTTTCCGATGAAGCGCGGCGGCAGCCTGCAGGGCGCCCGCGTCGCCTACGAAACCTGGGGCACGCTGGCCGCCGATGCGGGCAACGCCATCCTCATCGTCACCGGGCTGTCGCCCGATGCCCATGCCGCCAGCCACGCCGACAACCCGGCCGTTGGCTGGTGGGAACCCATGCTCGGCCCCGCCAAACCCATCGATACCGACCGCTGGTTCGTCATCTGCGTCAACTCGCTGGGCAGCTGCAAGGGTTCCACCGGCCCGGCCTCGATCAATCCGGCCACCGGCCAACCCTATCGGCTGGGTTTTCCCGAGCTGTCGATCGAAGACGTTGCCAATGCCGCCGCCGAAGTAGTCAAGGCACTGGGCATCAGCCAACTTGCCTGCCTGATCGGCAATTCGATGGGCGGCATGACCGCGCTGGCCGTGCTGTTGCAGCACCCGGGTATCGCCCGCGCCCACATCAACATCTCCGGCAGTGCGCAAGCCCTGCCTTTCTCCATTGCCATCCGCTCGCTGCAACGCGAAGCCATACGACTTGATCCGGCATGGAACAACGGTGACTACGACGACGCGCACTATCCGGAATCCGGCATGCGCATGGCGCGCAAGCTGGGCGTCATCACCTACCGCTCGGCGTTGGAGTGGGATGGCCGCTTCGGCCGCGTGCGGCTGGACTCGGAACAGACCGACGACGACCCGTTCGGGCTGGAGTTCCAGGTGGAAAGTTATCTGGAAGGCCATGCGCGTCGCTTCGTGCGCCGCTTCGACCCCAACTGCTATCTCTACCTGGGTCGCTCCATGGACTGGTTCGACCTGGCCGAGTACGGCAACGGCGACGTAGCCGCCGGCCTGGCCAACATCCACGTCGAACGCGCCCTGGCCATCGGTGCCAACACCGACATCCTGTTCCCGGTCGAGCAACAGCAGCAGATTGCCGATGGGCTGCGCGCCGGTGGCGCCCAGACCCGGTTCATCGGCATGGATTCGCCGCAGGGCCATGATGCATTCCTGGTCGACTACGATCGCTTTGGGCCCGCCGTAGGCCAGTTCCTGCAAAGCCTGCCGACAAGCGGCTGACCACAACCCCCACCACCACGGCGGGCTACCCCTGATGGCGGCCCGCCATGCACGATCGCACGCTGTCCGTCTGTCACCTATCGGCAACGGCCCATGCTGCGTGCAATTCTTCTGCTGCTCTGCCTACTCCCCTGCGGTGCGCTGCGTGCAGCGGCGCCACCCCTGATGCTGGCCAGCACCTGGCAGGACGGCCCCGATGTCAGCCAGTACCTGGTCAGCGAAAAACTCGATGGTGTCCGCGCGCGTTGGGACGGCCGTGTCCTGTGGACCCGCGCCGGCCACCGTATCCACGCACCTGCCTGGTTCACCGATGGCTGGCCCAGCCAGCCACTGGATGGCGAACTGTGGCTCGCGCGCGGACAATTCGATGCCACCAGCACCCTGATCCGCGCCGCCATCGACGACGACGCGCGCTGGCGCGCACTGCACTTCATGGTCTTTGACCTGCCCGCCTCCGCAGAGGGCTTCGAAGCGCGACATGCGCGTCTGCGCGTGCTCATCAACGGCAGTGCAAACCCCTACCTGCGCCTGATCGAGCAACGGCGGCTTGCCGATACCGAAGCCCTGCACCGGCATCTGCGCAGCATTGTCCAGGCCGGTGGCGAAGGCCTGATGCTGCACCATCAGGATAATCGCTACAGCCCCGGCCGCAGCGCCGGCCTGTTCAAGCTGAAGCTCTACCAAGACGCCGAAGCCCGCGTCATCGGCCATGTGCCCGGCAAAGGCAAGTACGCCGGCAAGGTCGGCGCGCTGCTGGTGCAGACCGAGCAAGGCGCCCGCTTCCGTATCGGCAGCGGCCTGACCGATGCCCTGCGCGACAGCCCGCCGCCACTCGGTGTGCAGGTAACTTACCGCTACAACGGGCTCACCGTGCACGGGCTACCCCGCTTCCCGCGTTTCGTCCGTGTACGTCACGAACCGTGAGACCCACCGCCCCCGCGCTGCCCTCGACCTTCCCTGCCAGCTTCCCACCCGTCGCGCGATGGGGTGCAATATGCGGGACCACTGGACAGGGACACCATGCGCTACCAAGGCCGATTGCAGGACTGGAACGATGACAAAGGCTATGGCTTTGTCACCCCCAATGGAGGTGGCGAGCGCGCCTTCGTACACATCAAGGCCTTCGAGCAGCGAACGCAGCGCCCGGTGGACGGCCAGCTGATCAGTTACAGGGTACGCAAGGACACGCGTGGCCGGGTCAATGCAACGGCCATCCGCCTGGCCACGGGCACTGCCGGCACCAAGCCGGCGCCGGCGAAACCCGTTGCCTTCACTGCCAGACTGCCGCACGTATTCCTTGGCTTGGCGGCATTGCTGTGCATAGCCACGCTATGGGCGCTGCGCCGCCTCCCCGACTGGTCCCTGCCATTGTTCGGCTGCATGAGCGTCATCGCCTTGGGGTTCTATCTGCATGACAAGGGTGCCGCCGCTCGCAACCAGCGACGCACACCGGAGAACACCCTGCACCTGATCGCCTTGCTGGGCGGCTGGCCCGGCGCACTGATCGGCCAAGGACTGTTCCGCCACAAGACCAGCAAACGCAGCTTCCAGGCGATTTTCTGGCTCACGGTGGTACTCAATCTCGCGGTCCTGGCGCTACTGGCGCGTGGCTTCGGCGGGGGAACCCTCAGCCTGTAATCCACCCGACGCATGCGATCCTGGCGGCACCGCCGGCAACAAGCGGCCATGCCCGGGCGGCCCCACCGCCAGATCGCTCAGCCGCCGCCTTTCCCGCCGTCCTGACATGCCCCGGCAGCGCCTTGCCAAAGCCGCTACCCTGCGCGCAGCAGAAGGTCACTGCAGGCACACGCCCCCAGTTCACCAGAGGACGGCATTGATGCTCAGGATTCCCGCAATCGCGGCACTAGTGCTGTTGATGTCCTGTGACAGAAGCGCGCAGCATCAACCCGCCCCACGCATGCACAACGCCGCCGTCTCCGGGACGCAGGTCGATGACAGCTTCCTGGATAGGCTGGATGACAACTGCCGTGCCAGCAAGGTCCAGCCCGTGGCGTTGAACGACCGTGAGCACTGTTTTGCCACAGCGCTTTCGGCCCATTGCAACCCGACCAATGATTGCCTGGTCACCTGTCTGGTTTCCGGGCAGGCCCGCGACATCGGCGGCGGCTGTTGGCACATCTGCTTCCAGGACGCGCACAGCTATGCCCACTATCAGGAACCGTCGTCAGCGGCCCGGTGCAGGTCCCTCGACCCCAATGCCCGACCGACGAAGATGTACAGGCCAGGCGCGATACGCGATATCCCATCGCAGTCAGCACGGAAGGAAGCCATTCGATGATTCAGGGACTGGGGTTCTGCGTGATCTACCGTGCCAAGGTGCATCCTGACAAGGAAGCCAGATATATCACGGCATGGTCGGCACTGACCGCATCGATCAGGCAACACCGCGGCGGCCTTGGCTCGCGCCTGCACAAAGGCAGCGATGGCATCTGGTATGCCTACGCGCAATGGCCGAGTGCAACCGCACGGGACCAGGCGTTCTCATTGCCCTGCGTGGACCCTGACCCTGCCGCGCAGTCGGAGATGGATGATTGCATCATCGAGCGTCTGCCGGAAATCAGGCTTGAACCGATGGCCGACCAACTGGTGCTGGTATCCGAACGGCTGGCCGGTGGCCTGCCCGGACATGGCCCTGGCCAATAGAAACAACGGGCATCCCGGGGCCGGGAATCATCTGCCTCAATGACGGGTAGCTGGCCCGCATGCACCCCGCCGCAGCTGTACCTGTTCAATCAAAACCAAATCAGATTCATCATGCGGGTCAACGACACCCTCACTCCCGGCAACCACAAGCCTTACGCCCCAACCCTGGAAGGAACCTCGTATGCCGAATTCCCTGCAAGTGGCAGCAACCCTGCTCGCCTCCCCGCCCGGCAATGCAACAGCGCTGTCGGCCAGCGAAGAAGGCTACAACCTGGGACTGCGGGTTGGCGCCCAGGTAGGCGCTTTTGTTCACCAGTTCGGCCCCTACCTCGGCGCCCTGGCGCTGGCCTGCGCCCTGTGGCTCGTATACCGTCGTAGAACAATGCCCAAGCCGGCAAAGGGCAGGGCGACCTGACACCCGCGCGGCCCGCGCCTGGACACTCCGCCCCAATCGCATGCCCGCGACTTCTGGTGTATGCGGGCCACGTGCAGGCAGGCTGGGACTGGCACAGCGTTGTCGGCCTGGTCTCCACACGGCGGGAAAGCAGCACAGCGCCATCCTCAGCCTGCAGCGCGGCAGCCCAGCCCAGCCCCGACAAGGAAGCATCGTGACATTCTGGATCGTGACAACCTTCATCAGCGCCCTGTTGGGACTGGCCAGCGCCGCCTTCTTCCGCCGCACATGGGCCGCACTGCTTTCAGGCGGCCTGTTGGCGCTGCTGCTTGCCCCCTACCTGGGCCTGCGCTTCGTGCAGGACATCACCGGCCACCATGATGCCCAGGATGGGCTGGCCTTTCTGTTCGGGCCGTTGGTGGCGGTACCGGTCGCCGCGCTTTGCGTCTGTCTCTCAAAGCACCTGCAACGGCGGCGCGGGCGCTGACCCGCATCACACGCTGGACGACTTATTCCCGCAGCAGTACAAGCTGCCCTTGCTGCAGCCGGTATTCGCGCTGTACTACGCCGGCAGGCAGGCTGTCGTGGGTGATCATCAACAGGCTGCGCTGCCCCATTGCGGCCGCCAGATCGTTCAGCAAAGCATGCGCCGTGTCCACATCCAGACCTTCGGTGGGCTCATCCAGCACCATGATCGGGGCATTGCGCAACAAGGCGCGCGCCAGTGCCAGGCGGCGCGCCTGCCCGGCTGACATGGTCGCACCGTTCTCGCCAACCCAGGCGGACAAGCCGCCCTGCTGCTGCG
The DNA here is from genome assembly GCF_002477705.1 of Stenotrophomonas sp. UBA7606. Taxonomy (NCBI): domain Bacteria; kingdom Pseudomonadati; phylum Pseudomonadota; class Gammaproteobacteria; order Lysobacterales; family Lysobacteraceae; genus Stenotrophomonas; species Stenotrophomonas sp. UBA7606. Next base: position 21,738 of record NZ_DLJW01000013.1, read on the forward strand.
CCCAGGCAGCCAACTTCACCTGTTCAAGGACTGCCCACAGGGTCTGTTCGCTGGCATCCGGATCCCCCAGCCGCAGGTTCTCGGCGATGCTGCCGGCAAACACCGGCGCGCCCTGCGGCAACCAGGCGATCTGCCGATACCAATCGTCCTGAGCAAACCCACGAAGATCGGCGCCGCCGTAGCAGACCGTCCCCTGCTGCGGGTCCCATAGCCGCAGCAACAAGGCGGACAACGTGGTCTTGCCACAGCCGCTGTCGCCACGGATGGCGATACGCTCGCTTGGGGCCAGGGTCAGGTCGACCCCGTCCAGCAACCGACGGGGCTCCCCCGGCCAGGCGAATACCACCTGCTGGAATACCAGCGGTTGTGCCTGGGCGGGAACCGGGCAAGGCTGCGCCGGGTCCTCGACCGTCGGTGCCTGATCCACGATCTGGCCGAGCCGTCGCCCAGCCACACGCGCCGACTGCAGCGCCTGCCACGCAAGACCGCTGCCAACCGCTACTTCCAGCAGGGCAATGGTCAGGAACACCAGGCTGGCGGCGTAAGGTGCCGGGACGGTGCCGGCAGCATAGGCGGACAGGGCAAGCCACAGCATCGCCAGCAGGCCCAGCCCGGCAATGGCCGAATGCAGGACGTTGCCGGCGATCAAGCGGCGGCGGCGGCGCAGGTCGCTTCGTGCCAGCTGCTGCGCGGCCGCGTCCACGCGCAGGGTCCAGTCATCACGCGCGTCCAGTGCCGTCAGGTCAGCCGCACCTTCCAGCCCCTCGAAGGCCAGGGTACGCAGTTCCGCCCGTTGCTGGGCCCGCTTGGCCTCGCCTGCACTGCCACCGCGCACCGCAACCGCCGGCACGCCAAAACCGACCAGTGCGGCCAGCACCAGCAGCAACAGCACTGCTGGCCAATGGATCAGCGCGGCAGCCGCGACCGTGGCCACGGCGATACCGGCCAACGCCAGCAGGGGGCTGATGGCACGCACCATCAAACCATCCACCTCACTGATATCGGTGATCAGGCGTGCCAGCAGCTCACCCGTGCGGCTGCTGCCCAGCCGCGCCGGCGCCAACGGCAGCGCACGCTGGAAGAACCAGACCCGCAGGTCGCGGGCGATGCGCAGGGTAACGTCGTGCCCCACCAGCTTCTCGAAGTAGCGCGAAGCGATGCGGGCCATGGTGAGCGCGCGGATACCCGCCGACGGCGAGAAGAAATTGAACGTACCCGCCATGCCCAGCAATCCGGCCAGGGCCGCCGCAGTGAGAAAACCACCGGACAGGCCCAGCAAGCCCACCCCGGCCAGCATGGTGGTCAACAGCAGCAAGGTGGCCAATACCAGGCGCCAGCGGTGCCGCTTGAATACATCGCGCATCGTCAGGGTGCTCATGCTCGCTCCTCCTGCTGCTGCAGATGGGGCTGCAGATCGATCACCTGGTCGGCCCAACGCATAGCCAGCTGGCTATGCGTGGCCATCAGCACGCTGCGACCGCGGGTATGCGACGCCAACGCCTGCAGCAGATCGGCCTCGGTCTGTGGATCCAGGAAGGCGGTGGGCTCATCCAGCAGGAACAGGTCCGGCTCCAGCAACAGCAAGCGGGCCAGACCGATACGCCGTGCCTCGCCGCCGGACAGGCCAAAGCCGCGTTCGCCTATCACCGTATCCAGGCCCAGCGGCAGCTGGCGGGCAAAGCGCATTACCTGCGCGACCTCGGCGACGGCCTGCAGGCGCGCATCGCTCACCGCCGGGTCGGCCAGGCGCAGGTTGTCGGCAATGGAGCCATGGAACAGATACGGGCGTTGCCCGGCGTAGCCGATGCGGACACCGTCACGCACCAGCAAGCGTCCTTCCCGCGGCGGCAGCCAGCCGGCCAAGGTCTCCAGCACGGTGCTCTTGCCACTGCCACTGGGGCCGACCAGCGCCAGCCTCTGGCCGTCCGCGATATCCAGCGAAAAATCCCTCAGCACATCGTGGACCGCGCCCTTCGGGCGCAGGCTTGCCGCCCGCAGGGCCACCATCGGCGCGTGCAGCTGCAAGGGCTCGGGGGCTACCAACGGCGCGGGCGGCGCCACCACCGGCGCTTCACCCGGGTCATCGGCCAACAAACGCTCGACCTCGGCCGCCGCCGCCAAGGCGTTGGCGCGGTCGTGGTAGTGCGCGGCAAGACGGCGCAGCGGGGCGTAGAACTCAGGTGCCAGCAACAGGCAGAACATGCCGGTGCCCAGGGTGGGCACCGCCGCGTGCAAGGACATCAGGCCCAGATAGCTCAGGCCCAGGTACAAGGCCACCATCGCCACGCTGACCGAGGCAAAGAACTCCAGCACGGTGGAGGACAGGAAGGCGATGCGCAGCACCTTCATGGTGCGCACGCGCACACCGTCTGCCGCCTCCGCAATGCCTGCCAGCTCGGCCTGGCCACGGCCATACAGGCGCAGCAGGCCCAGGCCCTTGATGCGGTCGGCAAAATGACCGCTCATGCGCGCCAGCTCGCCAAGCTGGGCGCGGCCAGCCGCCTCGGCGCCCCAGCCCACCAGCATCATGAAAAACGGCACCAGCGGCGCGGTGAACAGGAAAATCAGCGCCACCACCCAGTCCACATAGGCCACCGCGGCAACAATCAGCAGCGGCACCACCACCACTTCCACCCGCACCGGCTGGAAACCGGCGTAATAGCCCTCGATGGCGTCGCCATGGGCCAGCAGCAGCTCACCCAGCTCGCCACTGCGCTGACGGCGCAGCCATAGCGGGCCGCGCGCCATCAAACGGCGATACACCTGCGCGCGCAAGGCCAGCTTGGCGGCATCGGCCACCCGCCCGGCGGCCTCCTGGGCCAACCCGCCCAGCAGGCTGCGCAGCAGCAGCACCGCTGCCAGCACCCAGAAACCGTGAACCAGCTGTACCCAATTCAGGCGTTCCACGACTATGCTCTGGATCAACCAGGCAATGGCGCCGGCCTGCACCACCAGCAGCGCACCGGAAACACAGACGGCCAGGGCCGCCAGACGTTGCTGCGACCGGGCCCCTGAGGCCAGCCCCGCCAGCCATTGCTGCTGTTGGCGGCGCTGCTGGGCGGCGCTGGTAGGTGGAACTTCGCTCAAGACTGACAACTCAGGTGAAGGAGATCAACGTGATTGTAAGCAAGCCGTACCCCGCCTGCCGGTCCTGCACCATCGGCGTTGGACAGCCAGCCCACATTGATCCAGATCAAGGCATTGGCAGGCCTGAACGGGGAGTATCGCTGCCATAGAACCCCTTCCCGCCACACCATGACGCCCAATTCCCACGAGGTAACCAGGCCATGATCGACTCAACAGTCGTAGAACTGTCACGTCTACAGTTCGCGCTGACCGCGATGTACCACTTCCTTTTCGTCCCGCTCACGCTGGGGCTGTCCTTCATGATCGCGATCATGGAGAGCGTCTATGTGATGACCGGCAAGGATGTCTGGCGCCGCATGACCCTGTTCTGGGGCGTGCTGTTCGGCATCAACTTCGCCATGGGCGTGGGCACCGGCATCGTGATGGAATTCCAGTTCGGCATGAACTGGTCGTACTACAGCCACTATGTGGGTGACATCTTCGGTGCGCCGCTGGCCATCGAGGGCCTGATGGCGTTCTTCCTGGAAGCCACCTTCATCGGCCTGTTCTTTTTCGGCTGGGGCCGCCTGTCCAAGGTGCAGCACCTCACCGTGACCTGGCTGATGGCACTGGGCACCAACCTGTCGGCGCTGTGGATCCTGATCGCCAACGGCTGGATGCAGAACCCGGTGGGTGCGGTGTTCAACCCGGAAACGATGCGCATGGAAGTCGTGGACTTCATGGCCGTATTGTTCAACCCGGTAGCACAGGCCAAGTTCGTGCATACGGTCTCGGCCGGTTACGTCACCGGTGCGGTGTTCGTGATGTCGATCAGCGCCTTCTTCCTGCTGCGCAACAAGCACCACGACGTCGCCCGCCGCTCGTTCGCGGTGGCTGCCGCCTTCGGCCTGCTGTCCTCGCTGTCGGTGGTGGTGCTGGGTGACGAAAGCGGTTACGCCGCCAACGAACACCAGAAGATGAAGCTGGCCGCGATCGAGGCCATGTGGGAAACCGAGCGCGCACCGGCGGACTTCACCGCCTTCGGCATCCCCAACCAGGAAACCCACCAGAACGACTACGACATCAAGATCCCGTACCTGATGGGCCTGATCGCCACCCGTTCGCTGAGCCAGCCCATCCCGGGCATCCTGGAACTGGTTGACCGTGCCGAGCACCGCATCCGCGGCGGCCAGCTGGCCTACGGCGCACTGGAACGCATCCGTGCCGACAAGAACGACGTCGAAGCACGCGAGATGTTCGACCGCCATTGGCAGGACCTGGGCCATGGCCTGCTGCTGAAGCGTTACCGCGAGGACATCCTCAACGCCACCCCGCAGGAAATCTCGCAGGCGGCGATGGACACGGTGCCGCGTGTGGCCCCGCTGTTCTGGACCTTCCGCATCATGGCCGGCCTGGGCTTCTACCTGATCGCCTTCTTCGCCGTGGCCTTCTACTACTCCTGCCGCCACAACTTCCAGGACAAGCGCACCTTCCTGAAGATCGCGCTGTGGACACTGCCGGCACCGTGGATCGCCATCGAATGCGGCTGGTTCATCGCCGAGTACGGCCGCCAGCCGTGGGCCGTGGAAGGCGTGCTGCCCACGTTCTACGCCGCTTCGGGCCTGGCCCTGCATGAAATCCTGATGACCCTGGCCGGCTTCACCGCGCTGTACACGGTGCTGCTGATCATCGAAATCAAACTGATGCTCAAGGCCATCCGCAAGGGCCCGGACGACATCCTGCCCTCGCTGCAGCACAACGCCCCCACCCACGCCTCCAAGCCGGCCGCTGGCCAGGTTTGAGGAAGGAGAACACTCATGGATTTCATTCTTCTGGACTACACGACACTGCGGGTGATCTGGTGGCTGCTGCTGGGCGTGCTGCTGATCGGCTTCGCGGTAATGGATGGCTTTGACCTCGGTGTCGGCGCACTGCTGCCGTTCGTGGCCAAGACCGACGAGGAACGCCGCCTGGTGATCAACACCATCGGCCCGGTGTGGGAAGGCAACCAGGTGTGGCTGGTGCTCGGTGGCGGTGCGATCTTCGCCGCCTGGCCGCCGCTGTATGCGGTGAGCTTCTCCGGCTTCTACCTGGCCATGTTCGTCATCCTGTTCGCCCTGATCCTGCGCCCGGTCGGCTTCAAGTACCGCGGCAAGATGCCCAGCCAGCGCTGGCGCAACAACTGGGACTGGGCGCTGTTCATCGGCGGCTTCGTCCCGGCGCTGATCATGGGCGTGGCCGTGGGCAACGTGCTGCTGGGCGTGCCGTATCACTTCGATGACACCCAGCGCGTCTGGTACACGGGCACGTTCTTCGGCCTGCTGACCCCGTTCGCACTGCTGGCCGGCCTGCTCAGCGTGGCCATGCTGGTTTCGCACGGTGCCGCCATGCTGGTACTGAAGACCGACGGCCCGGTGGCCGAGCGTTCGGCCCGCTACGGCTCCATCGCCGCCATCATCAGCTTCGTGCTGTTCGCCTTGGCCGGTGCCTGGGTGGCCTTTGGCCTGCCTGGCTACGCCATCACCTCGCAGGTGGTCAGCGATGGTGCCAGCAACCCGCTGCTGAAGACGGTGGAAGTGGGCGCGGCCGGTGGCTGGCTGCACAACTACAGCACCATGCCGGCCACGATCCTGGCGCCGGTGGTGGGCCTGCTGGGTGCGCTGGCCAGTGCGGTGCTGCTGCGCAAGCGCCGTGGCGGCCTGGCCTTCATCGCCTCGGGCGCCTCTATTGCCGGCATCATCTTCACCGTCGGCTTTGCGATCTTCCCGTTCCTGCTGCCCTCCTCCAGCCAGCCGGGCTCCAGCCTGACGCTGTGGGACGCATCGTCCAGCCACCTGACGCTGTGGATCATGCTGCTGGCAACGGTGGTCTTCCTGCCCATCATCATCGCCTACACCACCTGGGTGTACCGCGTGCTCAAGGGCAAGACCACGCTGTCGGAAATGGGTGAAAACCCGAACGCCTACTGATCCGCATTCGCGACATACAAGGAGTCATCTCATGTGGTATTTCGCCTGGATCCTCGGCGCCGGTCTTGCCTCGACGGTCGCCATCCTCAACGGCATGTGGTTTGAAGCACGCGAAGCCCGCAAGGCCGAAGCAAACAGCTAAAAAACCGCATTAAGGTATTGCCAAGAGCCCGGACTGAGCGTATCTTTCCGGGCTCCTTCGCGGGGTGTAGCTCAGTCTGGTAGAGCGCTACGTTCGGGACGTAGAGGTCGCAGGTTCGAATCCTGTCTCCCCGACCAAAGGGTCGAAAGAAGCCTGGAAAAACGGCAACGTTGTCCAGGCTTTTTATTCGCCGGTACCGCGATACCGGCAGCCACGCACCGCGCCTTGCAGGCCGCGTTGGCTGAACAAAAGAACTTGCAGGGCACGAGGTTCACCGCTACAATAGGCGGCTCCTTCGGGGTGTAGCTCAGTCTGGTAGAGCGCTACGTTCGGGACGTAGAGGTCGCAGGTTCGAATCCTGTCTCCCCGACCAATTCGACAAAAGCCGGCCTCTGGCCGGCTTTTGTTTTTGGTGGGTTTCAAACGACGCCACCCACCGCGTCGGAGTAAGCAATGTCCACGTCCGCCCAGCCTCTCCCCCGGCACCCCCTGCTCAAGGGCCGCCTGCTGGCATTCATCGCCATCGTGCTGGTCTCGGCCAACCTGCGCAGCGCCGTCACCTCGCTGACACCGCTGCTGGACCGACTCGGCCACATCTTCGATTTCGGCAGCACCATGACCGGCGTGCTCGGCATGATGCCGACCGCCGCCTTTGCCGTATTCGGCCTGGCCACCCCGCGCATCACGCGCGCCATCGGCCTGGAACGCACTGCCGTACTGACCATGCTGCTGGCCACTGTCGGCCTGCTGCTGCGCGCATTCTCCGACAACGTCGGCATGCTGCTGGTCGGCTCCGCCATCGCCCTTGCTGGCATGGGCATGGGCAATGTGGTGGTGCCACCATTGGTGAAGCGCTACTTCGCCGACCGCGTGGGCACCCTGAGCACCATCTACATCACCGTGCTGCAGGCCGGCACGATGGTGCCGGCGCTGCTGGCGGTGCCGGTCGCCGACCAGTTCGATTGGCGCATCTCGCTGGGCATGTGGTCGCTGCTGTCGCTGGCCGCCCTGCTGCCGTGGTTGCTGCTGGCACGCAGCGCCCCGCGCACGGAGACAAGTACCGCCACCAGCGAACATGCCGCCGGCCGCGTCTGGAAGACGCAACTGGGCTGGGGCATGGCGCTGATGTTCGGCATGACCTCGTTGGGCACGTATTCCCTGTTTACCTGGTTGCCGAAGGTAATGGTGGAAGCCGGTGCCAGTGAATCCTTTGGCGGCGTGATGGTGGCGGTGTATTCGGCCATCGGCCTGCTGCCCTCATTACTGGTGCCCGCCCTGGCGGTGCGCATGCGCAACCCGTTCCCGATCGCGGTGATGGTGTTCGTGCTGAACATGATCGCCTTCGCCGGCCTGCTGTGGGCACCGATGAACGCGCCCTTGCTGTGGGCGGTGATCGCCGGCCTGGGCCCGTCCACCTTTCCGCTCGGCCTGACCCTGATCAACCTGCGCACGCGCAGCCAGGCCGGCTCGGCGGCGCTGTCCGGCTTCATGCAGGGCGTGGGTTACAGCCTGGCCAGCCTGGGCCCGCTGCTGTTTGGCTGGCTGCATGGCATGAGCAACGGCTGGACCTGGTCGTTTGCCTTCCTCGCCGTATGTTCCGGCGTGCTGCTGACCGGCGCCTGGTTTGCCTGCAAACCGCAGCAGTTGGAAGACCACTGGAAGTGAGCTGCCGTTGATACAGAAAAGCCGCCGATGTGAATCGGCGGCTTTTTCGTATTCCCGCAAGCAACGTAGCCCGGGTAAGCGCAGCGCACCCGGGGAGTGCAACGATCGAAGACCTGCAGCTGCCAACACCATGTGCTCCCGGGTGCGCTGCGCTTACCCGGGCTACGAGGCCACGACGGTGGTCTTCTACGATTACTTCAGCGGATGCCTGACCTGGCCTTCGCCGCGCACGACGAAGCGCTCCACCGTGAGTGCCTCCAGCCCCATCGGCCCGTAGGAATGCAGGCGCGTGGTGGAAATGCCGATCTCCGCGCCCAGCCCCAGTTCGCCGCCGTCGGAGAAGCGCGAAGAGGCATTGACCATCACCACCGCCGAGCGCAGTGCACGCACGAAGGCTTCGCCATGGGCGGGATCGCCGGTGGCGATCACCTCGGTATGGTCGGAGGTATACGCCTGGATATGGGCGATGGCCGCCTGCATGTCCGGCACCACGCGGATGGCCAGGATCAGGTCCAGGTATTCGGCCGCGTAGTCCTCCTCGGTCGCCGCGGCGATGCCGGGCAGCAGCGCCTGGCTGGCCGCATCACCGCGCAGTTCGACACCCCTCTCGCGCAGCGCGGCCGCGGCCAGCGGCAGGAAGCGTGGCGCGATGGCCTCATGCACCAGCAAGGTCTCCAGCGAATTGCAGGCCGCCGGGCGCGAGGTTTTGCCATCCACCAGCAGGTCCACTGCCAACTGCAGGTCAGCGCTGTCATCGACAAACAGGTGGCAGACGCCCTTGTAGTGCTTGATTACCGGCACGCGCGCGTGTTCGGCGACAAAGCGGATCAGCCCTTCGCCGCCGCGCGGAATAGCCAGGTCGATAAGGTCGTTGAGCTGCAGCAGCTCCAACATGGTCTCGCGGCGCAGGTCTTCGACCAGCGTGAGTGCCGCATCAGGCAAGCCGGCCTCGCGCAACGCACGCTTGAGGCTGGCAGCAATCGCCGTATTGGAATGGATGGCCTCCGAGCCACCGCGCAGGATCACGCCGTTGCCGGCCTTGATGCACAGCGCTGCGGCATCGGCAGTCACGTTCGGGCGTGCCTCGTAGATCATCGCGATCACGCCCAACGGCACCCGTACCTTCTGCACACGGATGCCATTGGGGCGGTCGTAGTCCCGGGTCACCTCGCCCACCGGATCCGGCAAGGCAGCGACTTCGCGCAGCGCATCGGCCACACCGCGCAGACGTTCCGGGTTCAAGGCCAGCCGATCCAGCAGGGCCGACCCCACCCCCTTGTCACGTGCGGCCTGCAGGTCCCGCGCATTGGCGGCGAGGATGCTGCCTGCATCGGCTTCCAGCGCGGCAGCCATCGACTTCAGCAGCGCGCTGCGGGCCTGACTGGAAAGCAGACCCAGTTGCTGCGCGGCATCGCGGCATTGCACTGCGAGGGTGCGGATATCACTCATGTTCTGTCCTGCCAATGATCAAAGGAAAACTCACAGCAACACCAGGTCGTCGCGGTGGACCACGTTGTCGCCGTAGTTGTAGCCAAGGATGGATTCGATCTCACGGGTGTGGTGCTGGCTGATGCGGCGGATATCGACTGCCGAATACTGGCTGACGCCGCGTGCGACCCGTTGCTGGCCCTGCGCATCGAACAGCCGCACCTCCACCATGTCACCACGGCGGAACTCACCCTCCGCACCCACCACGCCACCTGGCAGCAATGAAGCGCCCTTGTCACGCAATGCGCGTGCCGCGCCGGCGTCGATCAGGATCGCACCCGGCTCCAGCGGTGCATGTTTCAGCCAATACTTGCGCGCGGCAATGCGTGACTGCCCGGCATGCAGGCGGGTGCCGTACAAGCGCCCCTGCGCCAGCCCACGCACCACGTCGGCGCTGCGGCCATTGAACAGGAAGGTGTCGATGCCGGCTGCGCCAGCCTTGGCAGCAGCCTGCAGCTTGGTCTGCATGCCGCCGGTGCCTACCGCGCTGCCGCTGCCGCCGGCCATTGCAAGGACGTCCGGGGTCAACTCGGCGACCTGGTTGATCGGCTGTGCATCGGGATTGCTGCGTGGGTCGGCGGTGTACAGCCCGTCGATGTCGGTGGCGATGAACAAGGCATCGGCATCGACCAGTGCAGCGACGATGGCTGCGAGGTTGTCGTTGTCGCCAAGCTTGAGCTCATCCACCGACACGGTGTCGTTCTCATTGATCACCGGCAACGCACCTAGTGCCAGCAACTCATTGAGCGTTGCGCGCGCATTGAGATAGCGGCGGCGATTGCGCAGGTCGTCGTGGGTCAACAGCACCTGCGCCACCGGGCGCTCGAAGAAGCGCTGCCACAAGGCGATCAACTGCGCCTGCCCCAGCGCAGCCAGCGCCTGCCGCGCGGCCATGGCTGCACCGGCCTCGGCAGCCTTGGGAACGATGGCGCGGCCTGCAGCAACTGCGCCGGAGGAGACGATCACCACTTCACGCCCGGCCAGCACATTGGCCGACACGAACTGCGCCAGCCCGAGCGCGAAGCGCGGGGTCAAGCCGCCACCATCGGCCGCCAGCAGACTGCTGCCGACCTTGAGGACGGCGCGGCGCCATTGCGGCAGTGTTTGTTCGGCGAACGGAGAGAACGACGTCTGGATCATGGGATCAGCGGGTGTTCCACTCGTGGATGGTCAGCTCGGAGCTGCCCTGGATAGCCAAAGGGTCGCTGGCGACGATGGCCTTGGCGGCTTCGAGGGTGTCGACATTCTTCAGCACGTAGGCGCCGCCGGTACCGTCGCTGAAGCCACCGGTCAGGTGCAGCTGATCCTTGCCATTGAGTGCATCGAGAAAGGCTTTGTGCGGCGCAATCACAGCATCGTCGAACGACGGCTTGCGCATTGCCAGTACAAGATAGAGCTTCATTGCGTTCTCCTATAACTGCGTATGACACCACGCCGAAGCGGAAGATGGTGCGATTGCTTTCGCTTGGAACTTGCTTTGGCTTTGGCTTTGGCTTCGGCTTAAGCCCCTCTCCCGCCTGCGGGAGAGGGGCTGGGGTGAGGGCAAGCTTCTAGCTAAGCGAAAATCAAAAGCCCCCTCATCCGCCCCCCGCCTTCGCGGGGGGCAGGCTCTTTGGGCATCCCCGCCTTCGCGGGGACAGGCTCTTCTCCCGCAAGCGGGAGAAGGGACAGCCAGAGCCAGAGCCAGAACCACAGCCACAGCCACAGCCAGAACCACAGCCACAGCCAGAGCCGAAGCCAAAGCCACAGCAAGAGCCGGGGCGAAAACCAATACGGGCACCTTTCGGCGCCCGTATCAAAACCTCAACCCTGCAATGCACTCCAGCGCGCAACAAGCTCCTCAAGGCGAAGATCCGCGGCCGCACCGGGCGACACGCGCGCCGCCAAGCTGCCTTCGGGCGTACGCCCCTGCCCCGCCGTATCCGCCGCCTCTGCTGCAGCCTTGTAAGCATCACGGAACGGCACGCCCGCCACCGCGGCTTCCACCGCAACGTCGGTCGCATACATGCCCGAATCAATCGCCGCGCGGATGTTGTCATCGCGCCAATCCAGGTTCGACAACAAGGCCGGCAACAGTTCCAGCGCCGCCAGCCCGCGGCCAAAGCCGTGCACGATGGCGCCCTTGGAGTTCTGCAGGTCACGCTGATAGCCGGACGGCAGCGACAGCAGCTGCTCGATCTCGGTACGCGCGGCGGCAACACTGGCATGGGTGGCACGCATCAACTCGATCACATCCGGGTTGCGCTTGTTCGGCATGATCGAGCTGCCGGTGGTGTACTGCGCCGGCAGCGCCACGAAGGCGAACTCACCGGTGGTGAACAACGACAGGTCCCAGGCGATACGACGCAGGTCCAGCGTCGCCCCACCCAAAGCTTCCAATGCGGCCAGCTCGAACTTGCCGCGCGAAAGCTGCGCGTAGATCGGGCTGATCTGCATGCGCGAAAATGCCAGCGCCCTGGTGGTGTGCTCGCGATCCAGCGGCAGGTTGACGCCATAACCAGCCGCCGTACCCAGCGGGTTGGTGTCGATCAGCGCGCGGGTGTCACGGGCGCGGATGGCATTGTCGATGAAGGCCTCGGCCCAGCCGGCCCACCACATGCCCGCCGAGGACACCACGGCGCGCTGGATATGCGTATAGCCCGGCAGCGGCTGCAGCGGTTCGGCGGCAGCACGATCCAGGGCAACCTTGGCGACTTCGGCGCTGATCTGCGCCACACGCTCCAGCTTGTCCTTCAGCCACAGACGCGTGGCGACCAGGATCTGATCGTTGCGGCTGCGGCCGGTATGGATCTTGCGGCCGGCATCGCCAAGACGCTCGGTCAGGCGTGCCTCGATGGCCGAATGGCAATCCTCGTACTGCTCGTCCAGCACGAAGCTGCCGTTGCGGAAATCCTCGGCCAGGATGGCCAGCTCGCGCTTGAGCGCGGCCAACTCGTCGGCACTGAGGATGCCGATGTGCTGCAGGCCCTCGGCGTGTGCGGTGCTGGCCTGGATGTCGTGCAGGAAGAACTCACGGTCCAGGATGACGTCGTCACCGGCCAGGAAGGTCTGGATCTTCGCGTCAACGGCGACGCCGGGCTTCTGCCAAAGCAAATTTGTCATGTCGATCTCTCTCAATGCAGCCATGTAGGCGCGGCGCAAGCCGCGAAGCGGACAAACTCTTAGCCGCCGCTACCCACGAGAATCAGTACGGAACCGCCATCAGTTCATCCAGCCCCAACGCCCGGTTGAGGTTCTGCAATGCCTGGGTAGCCGCGCCCTTGAGCAGGTTGTCGATGGTTGCCACCACCACCACGCGCTTGTTGCCTGGCGCCATGGTGAAGCCACCGATCTGTACACCGTGCTTGCCGGCAATGCGGCTGACCCACGGCGCCTCATCCACCACCTCGACCAGGGGCTCGTTGGCATAGTGCTGCGCGTACAGGGCGACGATTTCTTCGCGGCTGCGCGGCTGCTGCAGCCACAGGTTGACGGTCATGGTGATGCCGCGAAAATGCGGGGCCACATGCGGCATGAACTCCACCGGTACACCGAGCTGGGTCGACACCTCGCGCTCATGCACATGGTTGGTCAAGGCGTAAGGCATCAGGTTGTCGCACAGCAGCTCGGGGTTGTTCTTGTCCGACGGCGTGGTGCCGGCACCGGACCAGCCCGAGACACCAAAGCAGGTCGGCGGACCGGCGAGCTGGCTCAGCAGCGGCGCGATCGCCAGCTGCATGGCAGTGGCGTAGCAGCCCGGGTTGCTGATCCGCTTCTGCCCGGCATAGCGCGCGCGGGTCAGTTCCGGCAGGCCGTAATACCAGCTGTTGTCGAAACGGTAGTCAGCCGACAGGTCGACGATCACCGTGTCCGGCGCCGCCGCATCCAGCGCCGCCACGAACGGTTCGCCCTTGCCGTTGGGCAGGGCCAGCACCACCGCGTCCACGCCCTTGGCCGCCACCGCGTCCGGGCCCAGGCTTTCATAGCGCAGCTCGCCCGTATAAGCGCTGTTGTGGTCGGCCACGCGCTGCCCGTCCAGCTCACGCGAGGACACGAAGGCCAGCTCGATGCGCGGATGTGCGGCCAGCAGGCGGATCAGTTCGGCACCGGTGTAACCGCGTGCGCCAACAATGCCTACCGAGAACTTTTTGTCAGTCATGAATGCGAATCCAGAAGGTATTGCAGGTGGGCCTTCACCGCAGGCCACTCCGTGTCGATGATGGAAAACACCACGGTATCGCGGCGCGATCCGTCGGCATGACGCTTGTGGCTGCGCAGCACACCATCCTGCTTCGCACCGAGGCGAGCAATTGCATTGCGCGAGGCCTGGTTGAACCAGCTGGTCTCGAAGCCCACGCTGATGCAACCCAGGGTTTCAAAGGCGTGATGCAACAACAGCAACTTTGCTTCGGTATTCAAGCCGCTGCGCTGCACACGTGGGTGGTACCAGGTGTAGCCGATGTTCAAACGTGGCACGTCCGCTTCCAATGCGTAGAAGCGGGTACTGCCAACCACCTCGCCGCTGGTATCACGAACCACGAACGCCAGCACCCTGCCCTGCGACTGTGCTTCCAGCGCAGCGACGACGTAGTGGCCAGCATGCTCGGGCGTAGGCACATTGGTGTACCAGCAGCGCGCCAACTCACCTTCACCCAAGGCACGCTGCAACGCCGGCACATGCGCCAGCTGCAGCGGCTCCAGGGTCACGTGCCGCCCCTTCAGAACCGGCACCTGGCTCCAGTGCCCGGCGCTAGCCAGGTCCACGCTCACCCCTGCAGGCTCGGCTTGCGCTCGCCGCAATGCGCGACGTAGCCCTTGATGCTGTCGAAGTCGTTGGCGCCGAACCAGAACACCTTCCAGTGGTCCAGCTTGTAGCAGCCCTCGGACTCGGAATAGTAGAAATGGTTGACCGGGTTGCCGTTGCGCGAGCGCCAGAACAGCTGCGGGGTTTCCTCCAGCATCACGTTCCACACGGCGCGGCCCAGGCCTTCGCCCTGGGCATCGTCGAGCACGGCGAACTTGTCCAGATAGACGCCCTCGGCCTCGTTGGTGAGGATCACCGCAGTGCGGTAGTTCTCGCTGACATAGGCGCGCAGCAGCTTGGTCTTCTCGAAGTAATCCGGTACCAGGGTGCGGCCGAAGCTGGATTCGATCAGCGACTTCAAGCGCGTGGTATCCAACTGGTCCCACGATGTCGCCTTCAGCACCTTCTCGCCGCGCCGCACCAGGGTACCTGAGCCCTTGTGGGTGAACAGTTCCTTGGCCAAGTCGGCCGGGCGCGTGATCGACACCGAGGATTCTTCCGGCAGCTTGTCCAGCAGGTCCTTGATCTGCTCGATCTTGACTCGCATGCCGCCGTGGATCCACGGCTGCTGCATCAGCTGGTCGTACTCGGTGGACAGGTTGATCGAGTCGATCAGCTTGCCTTCCTCGTCGAGCAGGCCGCCGGTGCCGGTCAGGAAGATGATCTTGTACGGCTGCAGCTCCTGCACCAGCTCGTTGGCGGCGAAGTCTGCATTGACGTTGAGGATCTGCCCGCTCGGGGTTTCGCCCAGGCTGGTGATCACCGGGATGGAGCCGGCACGCAGGCTGGCTTCGATGGGCGCCAGGTTAACCTTCTTCACCTCACCGACCAGACCGTAGGTGTCGACGTCCAGGTACTCGGCTTCGAATACGCCACCGGTGATGGAGGTTGCACGCGCACCGTTCTGCTGCAGCGCTTCAACCAGCTTGAGGTTGGACTGCTGGAACACCTTGCGCACGATCGCCAGGGCTTCTGGCGAGGTCACGCGCAGGCCGTCGATGGTCTGCTTCTCGATGCCGGCAGCGGACAATTCGGCATCGAGCTGCGGGCCGGCACCGTGCAGCACGATCGGGGTCAGGCCAACTTCCTGCAGGAAGGACAGCGACGAAGTCAGCGCTTCCAGATCGTCGCGCAGCACCGCGCCACCGACCTTGACCACGGCAAAGCGCTTGGCATCAAGCTGCGAAAAGCGCTTGAGGTACTGGCTGATTTCCTTCGCGCTGGCCATGCTCGAAAGCAGGCGGACGATGGTCTGGCGGGTCTGGCGGTGCGGCTGCATGGCTGGGGACATTGCTTGTATCTACATGGCGACGTTATGCGTCGCGGGAAGGAGCCGGCGGCAGGCCGCCGGGCCACGTGCGGCTCAGGCGCCGCGTTGCAGGATCTGCAGCACCGATTCGGCGTAGCGCTGCAACTGCTCCAGCGTCACGAACTCATCGGCGGTGTGGGCCTGGGCGATATCGCCCGGGCCGTACACCATGGTGGTGTAGCCACCGGCCGAGAACAGCGAAGCCTCGGTCCAGAAATCCACGGCATTGCCGATTGGCAGACCGAGCTCGTCGGCGATGTCGCGCGCAGCCAGACGGCGTTCCTCGGCGCGGGCGATATCACCGGATGGCAGGCTGGGGCCGCGGAAGGTTTCTTCAAAATGCGCGGCCTGCGGCTCGGCAAAACCGGCGAAGGTGGCCAGCAGTGCATCGATATCCATCGACGGCAGCGGGCGGAAGCCAAAGCGCAGCTCGGCCTCGGGCGCGATCATATTGGCCTTGATGCCGCCTTCGACGCGGCCGATGTTGAAGCGCAGGCCGGTCAGGCCGCCAAAGCGCGAATGCGCCAGCGACTCGACGTGGTCCAGTGCCTTGCCGCCCCAGCGCATGGCCTGGTGCAGGGCGCTGGCGGACGGATCCTGCTTGCCCGAGGCGTGGCCGGCGCGGCCCTGGAACTTCATCAGCACCGAGCTGATGCCACGGTGCGCCAGCACGGCTTCGCTCATGGTCGGCTCGGCGACGATCACCGCTTCGTAGGGGATGCCACGCGCCAGGAAGGCGGCGATGCAGCGCGGATCGTTGGCTTCTTCGTCACTGGAAAACAGGAAGGCAGCATCGCCATCGCTCAGGTTGGCGGCGGCCACCAGCGCTGCGGCAGCGCCCTTGATGTCGCAGACGCCAAGGCCGACAACGCGGTCATCCAGGCGACGCATCACATGCGGATCGGCCGACCAGTGCGGGGAGTCCGGCACGGTGTCCAGATGCACGTTGAACAGGTATTTGGGGGTGCCGCGCACCGCATAGAAGCTGACCGCACCGGCGCCGTGGTCGATCACCTCGACATTGAAGCCCGGCAGGTTGTCGCGCAGGTAATCAAAGATGCCGCCGGTGGTGATGGCACGCGGCGGATTGCGGGTGTCGTAGGACACCAGCTTTTCCAGGTGATCGAGGGTGGATTGGAGCAGCTTGGTCATGGTTGCAGGCAGGTCATCACAGCAATGATCGGGGGAGCATCCCTTCTCCCGCTTGCGGGGGAAGGTGCCCGAAGGGCGGATGGGGGGAGCTTTTGATTTGCCTTCTGCCTTGTGAGCGAACAACGACAGAAGCAAAAGCTGCCCTCACCCCAACCCCTCTCCCGTGAACGGGAGAGGGGCTTCAAGCGGCGAGCGTCGTGCACTTAGCGGTTGACCTGCGCGTACAGCGTGGAGCTCATGCCGAACAGCTTGATGAAGCCTTCGGCTTCTTCCACGCCCCAGTCGGCCGACTGCGCGTAGGTCGCGCCCTTGGCGTTGAGGATGTGCTCCGAACGCACGGCCACCGCGTCAACGCGGCCACCCCGGGTTTCCAGCACCACTTCGCCGGTCACCTTGGACTGCGAGGACTCCAGGAACGCTTCGATGTCGGCCTTCAGCGGGTCGTGGTAGAAGCCTTCGTACACCAGCTCCACCCACTTGCGCGCCACTTCCGGCTTGAAGCGGTTCTGCTGCTTGGTCAGCACCGCATCTTCCAGCGCGCGGTGCGCGGCCAGCAGCGAAACCAGGCCCGGGGCTTCAAACACGATGCGGCCCTTCAGGCCGATCACGGTGTCGCCGGTGTACACGCCGCGGCCCACGCCGTACTGCGCGAACAGCTTGTTGAGCTTGGCGAGGATCTGCTCGCCCGGCAGTGCCTTGCCGTCCAGCGCGACGGCTTCGCCCTCGACGAACTTCAGGGTCACGGTCAGTGGCTCCACCGGCCATGCGCTGCGCGGTGCGCACCAGCCACGCGCGCCCTCGCCCGGGGCTTCCCACTTGTCGATCTCGCCACCGGACATGGTCAGGCCCAGCAGGTTCTCGTTGATGGTGTAGGCCTGCTGCTTGGCGCGCACGCCGAAGCCACGCGCTTCCAGGTACTTCTGCTCGTAGGCGCGGGTCTGGGTGTGTTCCTTCTGGATTTCACGGATCGGCGCGACGATCTGGTAGTCGCTCTGGGCCTTCACCGCCAGGTCGAAACGCACCTGGTCGTTGCCCATGCCGGTGCAGCCGTGGGCGATGATGTTGGTGCCCAGCTCGGCGGCGCGCTTGAGCGCGGCATCGACGATCAGGTAACGGTCGGAGACCAGCAGCGGGTACTGGCCCTGGTAGCCCTCGCCTGCCCACACGAACGGCTTGACGAAACCATTCCAGATGGCCGGGCCGCCATCGACGGTGACGTGGCTGGTGACGCCCAACTCGGCCGCACGCTTTTCGATGAAGTCGCGCTCGTCCGCATCCACGCCGCCGGTGTC
>NZ_DLJW01000012.1:0-13968 GCF_002477705.1 Stenotrophomonas sp. UBA7606
CACCTGGGCATCACCGGCCCGGTGACCCTGGCCGTGCACGATTGGGGCGGCATGATCGGCTTCGGCTGGGCGCTGTCGCACCACGACCAGGTCAAGCGGCTGGTGATCACCAATACCGCCGCGTTTCCGCTGCCGGCGGAAAAGCCGATGCCCTGGCAGATCGCCATGGGCCGGCATTGGAAGCCGGGCGAGTGGTTCATCCGCACCTTCAATGCGTTCTCGTCCGGTGCCTCGTGGCTGGGCGTGAGCCGGCGCATGCCGGCCGATGTGCGCCGCGCCTATGTGTCCCCGTACAACAACTGGGACAACCGCATTTCCACCATCCGTTTCATGCAGGACATTCCTTTGTCGCCCGCCGACAAGGCCTGGTCGCTGCTGCAGCGTGCCGCGGATGCGCTGCCGTCCTTCGCCGACCGGCCGACTTACATCGCCTGGGGCCTGCGTGATATCTGCTTCGACCATCACTTCCTGAGCGGCTTCCGCAAGGCACTGCCGCAGGCCGAAGTGACCGCGTTCGAGGATGCCAACCACTATGTGCTGGAAGACAAGCACGAAGTGATCGTGCCGGCAGTGCGGGCGTTCCTGGAGCGCAACCCGCTGGGTTGAGGCTTCAGCTCCCTCCCTTTGCCAAAGGCAAGGTGAGGAGGAGGCTTTTGCGGCCTTCCTCCTTGCGCCAGCTTCGCAGCTCGGCCGTTGCTGCAAGAACCTTCGAGCAATGCCCGCTTCTGCCCCCTCCCTTGCGCCGAAGGCGGAGGGGAGGGTTGGGGAGGGGTGAGCACTCGCGGCCATTCCCATTGCAGCAGCTTCGCCGCCTACGCCGCTCCTGCACATGCGGTGTGCGAAGCTCTGCCCTCCTAGACACAGGGAGTGAGGGATGGATTTCGACAACCTGGACCGGCAGCTGCGCGACAGCGCGCAGGACCGCAGCCTTAGCAACGAGGAACGGTCGGTACTGCGTGAGCTCGGCGAAGAGCTGCCACCGGATCGGCTGCGTTTCATGCGCAACCGGGCCTTCGACATCGCCCGTGAGCAGATCAGCGCCAATCCGGCCGAAGCCTTGCCGGTGCTGAAGTGGGTGGAACAGGTGGTGCGCACCCTAGATGCCAATGCCGGCCCGGTCGAGACCCTGACCAGCACCTATTTCTCGCCCGGCGATGCCTGCATGCAGCGCCTGCGCGCGCTGTGCGCCAGTGCCCGCAAAACGCTGGATATCTGCGTATTCACCATCTCCGACGACCGCCTGAGCAGCGTCATCTTGGATGCCCACAAGCGCGGCGTGGTGGTGCGCATCATCAGCGACAACGACAAGGTGTACGACGACGGCAACGACATCCGCCGGCTGCATGAAAGCGCTATTCCGGTGAAGGTGGATCACAGCGAATACCACATGCACCACAAGTTCGCGCTGTTCGACGGCAAGCAGCTGGCCAATGGCAGCTTCAACTGGACGCGCACCGCCACCGAGCACAACGACGAGAACCTGGTGGTCAGCAATGACCCCAACCTGGTGCGCAGCTTCGCCCAGCAGTTCGAGGTGCTGTGGGGGCGCTACAAGGCGCTTTGAAGGGCGGGCTTTCGCTTCTGACTTTCTGCTTTTATGTCGTTGATTTATTTTCCGTCATTCCCGCGCAGGCGGGAATCGCTCTGGCTCTTGCTTCGGCTTCTGCCCTGGCTTTGGACAGGGCAAGGGCGAAGAGCAACAGCAAGAGCGATTCCCGCCTGCGCGGGAATGACGGCGTAAGCTCAAAGCTCAAAGCCCAAAGCCCAAAGCCCAAAGCCCAAAGCCCAAAGCCAACAACTACCGCATCATCCTCAAGCCGCAATCGGCGTGTTCGGCGGTGACGACGGGCTGTTGCCGTTGTCGTCGGGATGGTTGTCGTCGTTGTCTGCATCATCGCGCCAGCGCCAATCGGCCAGGGTCAGTGGCGCCATGCCGTGGGCGACGCGGGCGCGGTCGCACTGCGAGCTGGCCTTGCCGTATTCCCAGGAGGCGTCCACCTCGCGGCACACGCTGGGCCGGTTCGGGTGGATGGTGCAGCGTGAGTACACGCCAATTTCCGAGTCCAGGGCCACGCAGCGGATCGGGTCCGAGTAGGTGCCCTGCATGCACAGCCGGTGCGGATCCAGGCGCTGGGTCAGCTGATGGGGCACGCCGCCTTCGGTGACTTCGTCCGATTCCATCCAGTGGAAGGCAACGCGGTATTGGGTGCAGCAGGCACCGCAGGTCAGGCAGGGATGGGGCATGGGATACCGGCCTAGGCGGCAGGATTAGGACAAAAGGAAGGTGCGAAATTTTCCACGGTGGCGGCCGGCGCGCAAGATTTTTCTGCATTGGCGACAATAGGAAGATGAACGAAACCTGCAATATCGCCGCGCGCCTGCCCGAGCTGGCGCGTGAACGGCCCGACCAGATCGCCATCCGCTGCCCTGGCAAACCCGCCGCCAACGGCATGGCCGCCTACGACGTGACCCTGGATTACCGCACGCTTGACGCCCGCAGCAACGCCATTGCCGCAGGTCTGGCGGCCAACGGCATAGGCCGCGGGGTGCGCGCGGTGGTGATGGTGCGGCCGGGGCCGGAGTTCTTCCTGCTGATGTTCGCCCTGTTCAAGATCGGCGCGGTGCCGGTGCTGGTCGACCCGGGCATAGATAAGCGCGCGCTGAAGCAATGCCTGGACGAGGCGCAGCCGCAGGCCTTCATCGGCATCCCGCTGGCCCAATTTGCGCGGGTGCTGCTGGGCTGGGCCAGGGCGGCCCGGCTCAAGGTCACGGTCGGCCCGCGTTGGGGCTGGGGCGGCACCACGCTGGCGAAGATCGAAGCCGTTGGCGCCGGTGCTGGCAGCCAGCTGGCCGCCACCGCGCCCGACGATGTGGCCGCGATCCTGTTCACCAGCGGCTCCACCGGTGTGCCCAAGGGCGTGGTCTACCGGCACCGGCACTTCGTTGGCCAGGTGGAATTGCTGCGCAATGCTTTCGGCATGCAGCCCGGTGGCATCGATCTGCCGACCTTCCCGCCGTTTGCGCTGTTCGACCCGGCACTGGGGCTGACCTCGGTGATTCCGGACATGGACCCGACCCGGCCGGGCAGTGCCGACCCGCGCAAGCTGCACGATGCTGTTGCCCGTTTCGGCGTGACCCAGCTGTTCGGTTCACCGGCCTTGATGCGGGTGCTGGCCGAGCACGGCCAGCCGCTGCCAACGGTGACCCGCGCCACCTCGGCGGGTGCGCCGGTGCCGCCGGAGATCGTGGCCAAAATCCGTTCTCTGATGCCGAAGGACGGCCAGTTCTGGACGCCATATGGCGCCACCGAATGCCTGCCAGTGGCAGTGATCGAAGGTCGCGAACTGGTCGATACGCGTGAGGCCACCGAGGCCGGGGCCGGCACCTGCGTGGGCCATGTGGTCGCGCCGAACCAGGTGCGCATCATCGCCATCACCGACGAACCCATCGCTGACTGGAGTGGCGTGCGTGAGCTTCCAGCCGGAGAGGTGGGTGAGATCACCGTGGTTGGTCCGACCACCACTGACAGTTATTTCAACCGACCGCAGGCCACTGCAGCAGCCAAGATCCGTGAAGTGCTGGCCGACGGCAGCGAGCGCATCGTGCATCGCATGGGCGATGTGGGCTGGTTCGATGCGCAAGGGCGGTTGTGGTTCTGCGGGCGCAAGACGCACCGCGTGGAGACCGCGCAGGGGCCGATGTACACCGAGCAGGTGGAGCCGGTGTTCAACACGGTGGCCGGCGTGCGGCGCACGGCTTTGGTGGGTGTTGGTGAGCTGGGCCAGCAGCTGCCGGTGCTGTGCTTTGAAGTATTGCCTGGTGTCGATGCCAGCGCTGTGGAAGCACAGCTGCGGCAGCTGGGTGCGGCGCGACCGGAGCTGGCGCGAATCAACACTTTCCTGCGGCATCCACAGTTCCCGGTGGATATCCGCCACAACGCCAAGATCGGGCGCGAGAAGCTGGCGGTGTGGGCGCAGGCGCAGCTGGGGTGATGCCGAAGGGCTTGTGGGAAGGGCGTGAAGCAAGAGCACCCCTCCCAACCCTCCCCTTCGCTACGCGAAAGGGAGGGCTAAAGCTTTGCCCCCTCCCTTTGCCGTAGGCAAGGGGAGGGCTGGGGAGGGGTAAAGCGCAGTGCTCTTTGAGTCGAGGGATAGCTTTAATCCAGTGATTCCCTGACAGGCGTCCATCAGCAGCAACCGCAGGCTTTCCGTACCGAGGACGGGGAGCCGCAATGGACAAGCTGCGAATACGCGCAAGAGCACTGCGGAACACACCCACCGATGCCGAAGGTCGCCTATGGCAGCAGCTGCGGCGGCGTCAGTTGGGAGGTTTCCGGTTCCGGAGACAGGTGCCATTGGCTGGCTATATCGCTGACTTTGTCTGCCTTGATGCACGGCTGATCTTCGAGCTGGATGGAGGGCAGCATCTTGAGCACGTTGCCTATGACCAGCGGCGGACCGAGGTGTTGCAGGGATTGGGCTTCAGGGTGCTGCGCTATTGGAATGACGAGGTGCTGCAGCAGATGCCAGTGGTATTGGAGGACATCATGCGTGCCTTGGCGCAGGGCGAAGAGCACCCCTCCCAACCCTCCCTTCGCTGCGCGAAAGGGAGGGCTAAATCCGCGCAGCTCCAACCCTTCGCAGCTGCAGCTGTTGCCCCCTCCCTTTGCCGCAGGCAAGGGGAGGGTTGGGGAGGGGAGGGGTGCTGTTGCTCCCTCCCTTGCGCCGAAGGCGGAGGGGAGGGCTGGGGAGGGGTAAGGCTTCCAGCCACCAACATCAACAATCCACCAACGCACCACTGCTGCGATACTGACGGACAAATCTCATCGCTTCCGGCACCGCAGGTCGGCGCGGAAGCCCAGCAGCAGAGCGATCAAACGAATGAAGATTCTGGTTACCGGTGGTGGTGGTTTTCTTGGTCAGGCCTTGTGCCGTGGCCTGGTCGAACGCGGCCACCAGGTGCTGAGCTTCAATCGTGGGCACTACGATGCCCTGCAGGCCCTGGGCGTGGGGCAGATACGCGGTGACCTTGCCGATGCCGGTGCCGTGCACCATGCGGCCGCCGGTGTCGATGCGGTCTTCCATAACGCTGCCAAGGCCGGGGCCTGGGGCAGCTATGACAGTTACTACCAGGCCAATGTGGTCGGTACCCGCAATGTGCTGGATGCCTGCCGCGCACACGGCATCGGCAGGCTGGTCTACACCTCCACCCCCAGCGTTACCCACCGCGCCACCCATCCGGTCGAAGGCCTGGGCGCGGACGAGGTGCCCTATGGCGAGGATTTCCAGGCACCGTATGCGGCCACCAAGACCATCGCCGAGCAGGAAGTGCTGGCCGCCAACGGTGCCGAGCTGGCCACCGTCGCGCTGCGCCCACGCCTGATCTGGGGGCCGGGTGACAACCAGCTGGTGCCGCGCCTGGCCGAACGTGCCCGCGCCGGCCGCCTGCGCTTTGTCGGCGATGGCAGCAACAAAGTGGACACCACCTTCATCGACAACGCCGCGCAGGCGCACTTCGATGCCTTCGACCACCTGGTGGTGGGCGCGGCTTGTGCCGGCAAGGCCTACTTCATTTCCAACGGCGAGCCGCTACCGATGCGCGAGCTGCTCAATCGCTTGCTGGTGGCAGTGGGCGCGCCCGCCGTGGACAAGTCGATCTCGTTCAAGACCGCTTACCGCATCGGCTCGGTCTGCGAAAAGCTGTGGCCACTGTTGCGCCTGCGCGGCGAGCCGCCGATGACCCGCTTCCTGGCCGAACAGCTGTGCACCCCGCATTGGTATTCGATGGAACCGGCACGCCGCGATTTCGGCTATGTGCCACGCGTGTCGATCGAGGAAGGTCTGCGGCGGTTGGCAGCCGCATCCTGAATGCCAGCCCGTGATCGTCATGCAGCGATCACGTACTCATCACCGGATCACTACCACCGATTGCCGAGGATGGAACCCTGTTTCCAAGCCAAGGACCAAGCCATGCTGCATTACGCCGTCGTGTTCTTCATCATTGCCATCATCGCTGCCGTGCTCGGCTTCAGTGGCATTGCCGGTGCGGCCAGCAACATTGCCTGGATCCTGTTCGTTGTGTTCCTGATCCTTGCGGTGATCTCGCTGTTCCGCAAGAAGGGCTGACCCCGGCAGGCTCCAGAACAATGGCCCGCAATCTCACTGAGGTTGCGGGCCATGTCGTTGCTGCAGGGTGCGATCAGGCCGAGGCGCTGATCGAGCTGCGCAGACCCTTGTCTGCCGCGTTGCGCTCCAGCGCCAGCTCGATCAGGCGCGTGATCAGCGCGGTATAGCCCAGACCGCTTGCGCCCCACAGCTTGGGGTACATGCTGATCTTGGTGAAGCCGGGCAGGGTGTTCAGTTCGTTGATGACGACGTCGCCGGCTTCGGTGAGGAACACGTCAACGCGGGCCATGCCGATGCAGTCCAGCGCCTGGTAGGCGCGCACGGCAATATCGCGGATGCGCTGCTGTGCATCGGCAGCGATAGCGGCCGGAATCACCGTCTCCGCGCCGCTGGCGCTGATGTACTTGGTGTCATAGGCGTAGAAGTCGTCATGCACCACCACTTCGCCGCAGACGCTGGCTTCGGGCAGGTCATTGCCCAGCACCGCACACTCGATCTCGCGGCCGACAATCGCCGACTCCACCAGTACCTTGTGGTCGAATGACAGCGCCAGCGCCATCGCCGTGGCGAACTCGTCAGCGTTGCGCACCTTGCTCACGCCTACCGACGAACCCTGGTTGGCGGGCTTGACGAACAAGGGCAGGCCCAGCTGGGCGACCAGCGCGTCGTAGTCGGCGCGTGCAGCGGTGACATGGTTGAAGCAGGCGAACGGTGCCACTGCCAGGCCGGCATCGCGCAGCAGGCGCTTGGCCATGTCCTTGTCCATCGCCGCGGCTGCGCCAAGCACGCCGGGGCCGGCGAACGGCAGGTTGAGCGTTCGCAGCAGGCCCTGCAGGGTGCCGTCTTCGCCGAGGGTGCCATGCACGATCGGGAACACCACATCCAACTGCGGTACCTCGCGGCCATCGGCGACCTGCAACTGGCCGCGCTCGGCGCCGGGCAGTACCGACAGCACCGGGCCGGAGGTGTCCAGCGCGATGCGCTTGGGATCATCGGCGTTGAGCAGGAAACCGGCCGCATCGCACAGGTGCCACAGGCCCTGCTTGTCCACGCCGATCAGGCTGACGTCGAAACGTTCCTTGTCCAGTGCATCGAAGATGTTCTTCGCCGACTGCAGCGAGACCTCGTGCTCGGCCGAGCGACCGCCGAAAATGATGCCAACCCGGGTCTTGCCCATTGCCTGTGTGCTCCTGACGCTGTGTTTGGTGGTGTCTGCATAGCATGAACGCAAACGCCGGGATTGGGGATGCGGGATTGGGGATTTGTTTATCGCGGCGCGGCTGACATGAACAAACCCTGTGCGGATGATGCATCAGAGCCCGTAGCCCGGGTAAGCGCAGCGCACCCGGGAGCAAGCCCGCACCGCACTTCCACGCGTCCGCCAACGGCCCCGGGTGCGCTGCGCTTACCCGGGCTACGTCGCGGGGGCATCGCAACATCGAGCCTGGCAGGCTCCCGATCCCGCCCCTCCGGTAGAATGCCCGCATGCCTGCATCCCCCCTCAAAATGATCAAGCCGCTGGCTGGCCGTGCGCTGGAAGTGGCCTTGAACCGCGCGCTGGCGCTGGACCCGGATACCCGCACCGCGCTGGCCTCGCTGGACGGCCAACGCATCGCCCTGACCCTGGAGTCGCCGTCGCTGGCGATGCAGATCGGCGTTGCCGGTGAGCGCCTGACCGTGGGCCCGGTCGATCCGGCGCTGGAGCCCGACCTGGCCGTGCGCAGCACGCTGGGCGGGGTGCTGGCGCAGCTGCCGTTCCTCGCCAACGCACGCCGCGGCAACAGCGCGCCGGCCGGCCGGGTCAAGGTCTCCGGCGATGCCGAGCTGGCGCGCCGCCTGCAGCAGCTGGCCAGCCGTTTTGATCCGGATTGGCAGCAACCCTTTGTCAAAGCCTTTGGCGAGATCCTCGGCGTGCAGATCGCGCAGACCCTGCGTGCGGCGCTGTTGCAGGCCAGGCGCAGTGCCAAGGACCTGGCCGAGACCGCCGCTGAATACGTAACCGAGGAGTCGCGAGATGTCGTTGCCCGTGCAGAACTGGACGCCTTCCATGATGATGTGGACGTGATCCGCGATGACGTCGAACGCATGGCCGCGCGCATCGCGCGCCTGCGTCAGCGCGCCGGAGGTGCCGCATGAAGGCGACCCGCGCCATGTTCCGCGCCAGCCGCATCGGCCGGGTGATCCTGCGCTATCGCCTGGATGACCTGCTCGATGGCACCCCGGTCGAGCGCTGGTTGCGCCTGGCCAAGCCCTTCGTGCCGCGCGCCAGTGCCGATATCGCCTCGCAGTCGCGGGGTGCGCGCCTGCGCCTGGCGCTGCAGGAGCTGGGGCCGATCTTCGTCAAGTTCGGGCAGATCCTGTCCACCCGCCGCGATCTGGTGCCGCCGGATGTGGCCGTTGAACTGACCCTCCTGCAGGACCGGGTCAAGCCGTTCGACGGCGAGCGCGCGCTGCAGATCGTGGAGCAGGCGCTGGGCCTGCCGATCACCGAGGCCTTTGCCAGCTTCGATACCACGCCGCTGGCTTCGGCCTCGATCGCGCAGGTGCATGCCGCCACGCTGGACGGTGGCCGCCAGGTGGTGGTCAAGGTGCTGCGCCCGGATATCGAAAAGCAGATTGCCGGTGATATCGCCCTGCTCAAGTCGCTGGCCGCGCTGGTCGAGCGCACCCACCCGCGCGCCGACAAGATCCGTCCGCGCGAAGTGGTGGCCGAGATCGAAACCACGCTGGCTGCCGAGTTGGACCTGCAGCGCGAAGGCGCCAACGCCAGCGTGCTGCGCCGGTTCTGGGAGAACTCGGACGACCTGTACGTTCCGGAAGTGATCTGGAGCCACACCGGCGAACGCGCGCTGACGCTGGAGCGGGTCTGGGGCATTCCCTCGGACGACATCGTCGCACTGGACAAGGCCGGCATCGACCGCAAGGCGCTGGCCGCCAAGGGCGTGCGCGTGTTCTACACGCAGGTGTTCCGCGACAACTTCTTCCATGCCGATGCACACGCCGGCAACATCTGGGTCGACATCGACCCGGCGCGCCGCGACAACCCGCGCTTCATCGCGCTGGACTTCGGCATCATGGGCCAGCTTTCGGAGGAGGATCAGTTCTACCTGGCCGAGAACTTCATGGCCATCTTCAACCGTGATTACCGCCGCATCGCCGAGCTGCACCTGCAGGCGCAGTGGATGCCGAACACCGTGCGCATCGACGAGCTGGAAGCGGCCGTGCGTGCGGTCTGCGAGCCGTACTTCACCCGCCCGCTGTCGCAGATCTCGCTGGCCGAAGTGTTGATGAAGCTGTTCCGCACCGCCCAGCGCTACCAGCTGACCCTGCAGCCGCAGCTGATCCTGCTGCAGAAGACGCTGTTGAACATCGAAGGCGTGGGCCGCCAGCTCGACCCGCAGCTGGATATCTGGGAAGTGGCCAAGCCGGTACTGGAACGCATCCTGCGCGAGCGCTACAGCCCGCGCCGCGCGTTGAAGGAGCTGCGCAAGCGCCTGCCGGAAATCATGACCCAGGCCCCGGACATGCCGGCGCTGCTGCACAGCTGGCTGCGCCAGCAGGTGGAAGGCAAGCATGAGCTGGCGATGCGCTCGCAGGACATCGTCAACCTGGAAGGCACGCTGCAGCGCATGCAGCGGCGCGTGGTTACCGCAGTGGCCGGTGCCGGCCTGATGGTGGTGTCGGCGTTGTTGTATGGCCTGCATGCCGGCGGCCCGCAGTTGGCGTCCATCCCGGTGTGGTCGTGGGTGAGCGGCGTGGTGGGTGCGGTTGCCGTGGCGTCGGCGTGGTTGCGCCGATGAGTGATGTTGTCGATGAAGCAGTGGAAGCGCCGGTTGTCTTCGAACCGTTGCCGCTGCTGTACGAAGACCCGTGGCTGGCGGTAGTCAACAAGCCGGCCGGGCTGATGGTCCACGACAGCAAGCTGGCGCGCGGCGAGGATGACTTCCTCGCCGACCGCTTGCGCGAGCAGCTGGGCAAGCCGATCTTCCTCGTCCATCGCCTGGACCGCGCCACCAGCGGCTGCCTGTTGCTGGCCTTCGACCGCGAAAGCGCCAGCACGCTCGGCAAGACGCTGATGGACGGCGAGGTGGAGAAAGATTACCTGGCGGTGTGCCGTGGCTGGCCGGCGGAGGATGCGTTCACTGTCGATCACGACCTGGACGGCGGCCCCGGCAAGCCGGTCAAGAAGCAGGCCATCACGCATTTCCAGAAGTTGCTGGTCGGCGAGTTGCCGATTCCTTCGACGGGCTTCCCGACCTCGCGCTATGCGCTGCTGCGTTGCCAGCCGCAGACTGGCCGTTTTCGGCAGATCCGGCGGCACCTCAAGCACATGTTCCACCACATGATCGGCGACACCAGCCACGGCGACGGGCGGCACAACCGTACCTTCCGCATGCAGGGCGTACACCGCATGCTGCTGCACGCCGAGCACCTGGCCTTCCCGCATCCGCAGGACGGCCGCCGCATTGAAGTACGTGCCCCGCTGGACCGCGAGTTCCAGAAAGCGCTGGACCTGTTCAACTGGCAGCTGCCGGATTGAGGTAGTGCCGAGCCATGCTCGGCAGCGACCTCGCCGGTAAACCTTCTGCCGAGCAAGGCTCGGCATTACCGCTGTTGCTCCCTCCCTTTCGTGCAGCGAAGGGGAGGGCTGGGGAGGGGTTGGCTGTTGCTGGAGCGGCGTGGGGAAAGCCCCCTGCCGAGCATGGCTCGGCACTACCGCTGTTGCTCCCTCCCTTTTGCGCAGCGAAGGGGAGAGCTGGGGAGGGGTGGGCCTTCGCTGGGAAGCCCCTGCCGAGCATGGCTCGGCACTACCGGTTGCCGGGGCTTACTTCGCCGGTTCGCTGGTGATCTGTTCCAGATCCTTCTGCAGGTTGGCCAGCAACGGCGTCATCTTCTGCTGGATGGCCACCATCAGGTTCTGCATCAGTGTCGGGGTCTTGTCCAGCAGGCTCTGGCCTGCCGCGCTTTCATAGAACTCGGCCATCGCCAGCACGTCCTCCTTGGAGAACGACTGCTTGTACAGCTCCACATACATCGGCCGCATCTGCGACCAGGACAGGGCTTCACGCAGGGTCTGCGAGGTACGCTGCTGGATGCGCTGTACGCGCGCCTTCTGATCGTCACTGAGCTGCTGGTTGGCGGTGAGCTGGGCAAACTGCTGGGCCTGCATTGCCTCCATCTGCGGCAGCATCGAGTCGAGCATGTTCTGCGCGCGCGAAGCAGCCAGCAGGCGGTTGATATCGGCATCGGTCGGGGCAGCTGCCAGTGCCGGCGCAATGCTGGCCAGCAGCAGGCCGGTAGCCAGCAGCAGGCGGGGCAGGCGCGTGCGGAGGAGGGAGCGGGACATGGGCTTTCCTGGGCGACGGGTCGAATACCGAGCATAGCGGGGTTCGCCCGCGTGGGGTGTTCACAGATGCCTGTTCCACTGCTCGTCATGCTGCACTGCATCTATTTTCCGCCTGCGCCATGGCGCAGCGGCGTTGGGCACCGCTCCGCTTACAATGCGCCGATGGCAACCGAGCAGATCCAGATTTCACCACGATTGGCGATACCGGAAACGGAGATCGTCGAACGTTTCGTGCGCGCCTCCGGCGCCGGCGGCCAGAACGTCAACAAGGTGTCCACCGCGGTGGAACTGCGCTTTGATATCGCCCACTCGCCTTCCTTGCCCGAGCCGCTGCGCGAACGCCTGCTGGCGCGCCGCGACCGCCGGGTCACCAGCGAAGGTGTGCTGGTGATCGATGCGCAGCGCTTCCGCACCCAGGACCGCAACCGCCAGGATGCGCGCGAACGGTTGGCCAGCTTCATCCAGGCCAGCCTGAGCGTGCCCAAGGCACGCGTGGCGACCAAGCCTACCTACGGCTCCAAGCTGCGCCGCCTGGACCAGAAAAAAGAACGCGCGCAGGTCAAGCGCGGCCGTTCCACACGTAATTGGGAGTAGTGCTTGAGCAATACGCCAGCGACCGTTCCGGTTGTTCCCGCCGCCGTCCCGCAGCGTAAAGGTGCCGCCTTCAGCCGTTGGCTGGGCCGCAGCATCCTGCGCCTGGGCGGCTGGCATATCCGTGGGCCGGTGCCGGACCTGGCCAAGGCGGTGGTGATTGCCGCGCCGCATTCCTCCAACTGGGATGGCCTGTGGGGCCTGGCGGCAAAGATGGCGCTGGGCCTGGAGGCGCGCATTCTCGGCAAGGACAAGCTGTTCTGGTGGCCGCTGAGCGTGGTGCTGCGCCGGCTGGGCGTGGTGCCGCTGGATCGCAGCTCGCCGCAGGGCACAGTGGGCCAGGCGGTGGCGATGATCCGCGACAGCGAACAGGTCTGGTATGCGCTGGCGCCCGAAGGCACCCGCAAGCAGGTGACGGAATGGAAGGGCGGTTTCCTGAAAATCGCGCGCATGGCCGATGTGCCCATCATTCCCGCGTATTTCCACTACCCGGAAAAGGTGATCGGCTTCGGTCCGGTCTTCCATACCAGCGGTGACGATGTGGCAGACATGGCCGCCATCCGCCAGTGGTACCGGCAGTGGATGGGTCGCAACCGCGGCACCGGCTGAGCCACCGCGCCCGGCGCGGCTTGGCGCCACCATCGGCACATGCCGCAAACAGGCGAAGGGAGTAGGGTAAAGGGCTGTTCGAAGCCCGTTCCCAAGGAGCCGTTTCATGTCGCGTACCGTTGTCCTGGCCGCCGCCATCAGCCTTGCGCTGGCCGCCTGTTCCGGCAAGGAGTCCACCGCCCCCGTGACCGCCACCACCCCCGACCAGGCAGGCCAGCCGGCCGATGCCTCGACCAACCCGTTCATGACCGCCAGCTCGCTGCCGTTCCAGGCGCCGGCGTTCGACAAGATCAAGGACAGTGACTACCTGCCGGCCTTCGAGGAAGGCATGCGCCAGCAGCTGGCCGAGATCAAGCAGATCACCGACAACACCCAGCCGGCCACCTTCGACAACACCCTGCTGCCGATGGAAAAGTCCGGCGCCATCCTGGACCGCGTCAGCCGCGTGTTCTTCAGCGTGGTACAGGCCGATACCAACCCGGAGCGGCAGAAGATCCAGGAAGACGTGGTGCCCAAGCTGGCCGCCCACAGCGACGCGATCAACCTGGACCCGAAGCTGTTCGCGCGCATCAAGACCGTCTATGACGGCCGCGCTGAAGCCGGCCTGGATGCCGAGCAGCTGCGCGTGGTCGAGGAAACCTACAAGGGCTTCGTCAAGGCCGGTGCCGAGCTCAGCGATACCGACAAGGAAACCTTGAAGCAGTACAACGCCGAAGAGGCCACCCTGTCCAACGACTTCCACAACAAGCTGGTCGCGGCCACCGCCGCCGGTGCGGTGGTGATCGACGACAAGGCGCAGCTGGCGGGTCTGTCCGAAGGCGACATCGCCGCTGCCGAAGACGCTGCCAAGGGCCGCAAGCTCGACGGCAAGTGGGTGCTGAGCCTGCAGAACACCACCCAGCAGCCGGCACTCGGCTCGCTGCAGGACCGCGACGTACGCGCCAAGGTGCTGCAGGCCTCGGAAACCCGCACCGAGCACGGCGATGCCAACGACACTCGCGCCATCATCCAGCGCCTGGCCCAACTGCGTGCGGCCAAGGCCAAGCTGCTCGGCTTCCCGAACTACGCCGCCTACAACCTGACCGACCAGATGGCGCAGACGCCGGCCAACGCGCTCAAGCTGCTGACCGACACCGTGCCGGCGGCCACCGCCAAGGCGCGGGGTGAACTGGCCGAGATCCAGCAGGTGATCGACGCGCAGAAGGGTGGCTTCAAGGCCGCCGCCTCGGACTGGGACTTCTACGCCGAGCAGGTGCGCAAGGCCAAGTACGATCTGGACGAGTCGCAGATCAAGCC
>NZ_DLJW01000014.1:0-7431 GCF_002477705.1 Stenotrophomonas sp. UBA7606
AACTCGAAACGCGGCACCTGCACCACCACCAGCTGCAGCCGACCCGGATTGCGCGCCTGCCAACCGGTCACCTCGGCCAGGCGTTGCATCGACCATATCGACGCGCCGTTGACGAAGGCGAGCGCCACTGGGCAACCCCGCAGTTCCTGCAGGGTAGCGGGGGCGGCGTTGAGCCAGATGCCGGTCTTGGGCAGTTCCAGTAGGCGCTTTTCGTTCATGTCGGGATTATGCCGGAGTCGTCTCGCCGCAACAGGCGCTGGACGGTTGCCCGTGCGGCGGCATCGACCAGCGCCCAGCTATGTTCAAAATCCTCCTGCCCACCGTAATACGGATCGGGCACCACCGTGGCCCCGGCAATACCGGCCCAGGGCAGCCACAGCACCGCGCGTTCACGCGCATGCTCGGGGGCCAGCGCCCGGGCCTCGGCCAGATTGTCATGATCGGCACAGAAGATGTAGTCGAAATCGAAGAAATCCTCGCGGCGCAGCTGGCGACCACGCAAGCTCGAAATGTCCACGCCTTGACGCCGCGCACAGGCTACCGCGCGTCGATCCGGCGGCTCGCCGGCGTGCCAGCCGGAGGTTCCCGCCGAGTCCACGCTGATCCAGTCCAGTCGCGCCTGCGCGATGCGGGCGCGCAGGGCCCCTTCGCCCATCGGCGAACGGCAGATGTTGCCCAGGCAGACCACCAACAGCTTCAAGGCGCTCCTCGCATCAGGGCATCGGCACGGGCCAGGTCCTCGGCAGTATCGATGCCGGGCGGGAACGGTGCAGGTGACAACGCCACCGCGATCCGGAACCCGGCCTCCAGCACCCGCAACTGCTCCAGCGATTCGACCTGTTCCAGCATGCCCGGCGGCATCGCCGCGAACTGCTGCAGGAAGCCGGCACGATAGCCATAGATGCCGATATGGCGCAGCCAGCTGCCGGCCGGCAGCTCGTCCCGCGAGCGCGCGAACGCATCCCGATGCCACGGGATCGGTGCGCGGCTGAAATACAACGCGTCGCCGCCGACAGTCCGCACCAGCTTGACCACGTTCGGATCGAACAGGGTCGGCGCGTCCTCGACCGGGGTGGCCAGCGTCGACATCGGCGCGCCACTGTCGGCCAGCACGCTGGCGACGGCCTGGATACCCACCGCCGGGGCGAACGGCTCGTCGCCCTGCAGGTTGACCACGATCACGTCGTCCGCCCACCCGGCCTGCCGCGCACATTCGGCCAGACGATCAGTACCGGAGGCGTGGCCGGGATCGGTCATCGCGACATGGATGCCGTCCAGCCCAGCGACGGCATCGGCGATGCGCGCATCGTCGGTTGCCACCCAGACCTCGCGGGCACCGGCATCCAGCGCCCGTCGCGCGACATGCAGCACCATCGGCTCGCCGTGGATCAGCGCCAACGGCTTGCCGGGCAGACGGGTGGAGGCATAACGGGCCGGAATGGCCACGACGAACTCGGGAACCTGCTTCATTTGAACTCCTTGCATGCGGCGACCAACGCGCCAGCGCGTACACCGTCGGTGCCCTCGGGCACCTGCCCTTCACCCGCGTGCCAGCTTGCCCAGGCGGTCCAGCAACGCCACCCAGAACGCGGCCGGCAGCTCGGCCTGCAGCGGTACCGCATAGTGCCAGCGATTGGCGAAGCGCTGGCACTTCACCGCATCCTTCTCGGTCATCAGCACCGGCAACTCGCTGCCGAAGGACAGGTCACCGGCCTGGTAACGATGGTGGTCGGCGAAGGCATGCGGCACCACACCGATGCCACGCGCGCGCAGCATCTGGAAGAACCGCTGTGGATTGGCAATACCGGCCACGGCATGCACGCGCTGGCCGGCGAAGGCCTGCAGCGGCTGGTCCCGTCCACCATTGAGCGGATGGGCGGTATCGATGCGCAGGCGCATGGCCCATTCACCGAAGCCGGAGGCCACCGCCGGCTCCGGCGCGTCACTGGCCTGGCCCAGGTTGACCACGCGGAAGTCGCAATCGCGCGCGCGCGCGGCCGATTCGCGCAGGGGCCCGGCCGGCATCATGCGGCCGTTGCCGTAGCGGCGCGCCGCGTCCACCACTTCGATCTCGATATCGCGCGCCAACCGGTAATGCTGCAGGCCGTCATCACAGACAACCACGTCACAACCGGCCTCCAGCAAAGCCTTGGCCGCCGCGACCCGATCACGATCCACGCGCACCGGCACGCCGGTCTTCCAGGCAATCAGCACCGGCTCATCGCCACCCAATGCCGGCTCCATGTCCGGGGTGATCCAGCGTGCCGTGCCGGCGTCATCGCGGCCATAGCCGCGGCTGGCCACGCCAGGTTTCCAGCCGGCTTCACGCAGGCGCGTGACCAGTTCGATGGTCAACGGCGTCTTGCCCGTACCGCCAGCAGTGATGTTGCCGACCACGATCACCGGCACCGGCACCTGCCGGCGCCGCAACCAGCCGCGCTGGTACAACCACCGACGCAGGCCGGAGACCGCGCCATACAAGGGAGCAACCACACGGGCCGCCAGCGGTACCGGAGCGTCGTCGTACCACCAGCCCGGGGTCTGCGGGCCTCGCTTCTCCATCAGTCCTGGCTCTCCCGGAACTGCATGCGGTACAGGTGCTCATACAGCCCACCCAGCGCCAGCAACTGCTGGTGGGTGCCACGCTCCACGATGCGCCCCTGGTCCATCACCAGCACCTGGTCGGCATGCTCGATGGTGGACAGCCGGTGCGCGATCACCAGCGTGGTGCGGTCGGGCATCAGCTTCTGCAAGGCGTCCTGGACCAGTCGCTCGGACTCGTTGTCCAGCGCCGCGGTGGCTTCGTCCAGGATCAGGATCGGGGCATCCTTGAGCATGGCGCGGGCAATGGCCAGACGCTGGCGCTGGCCGCCGGAGAGCTTGCCGCCCTTGGCGCCCACCTGCGCCTGCAGGCCCTCGGGCAACTGCTCGACGAACTCCAGGGCATTGGCACCGGCAACCGCATCATCCACCTGTTCGGCGCTGCGCTTGTGCAGTTCACCGTAGGCCACGTTCTGCGCGATGCTGCCATTGAACAGGGTGACCTGCTGGCCGACCAGGGCGATCTGCCGGCGCAGGTCGGCCAGCCTGTAATCCTGCAACGGATGACCATCCAACAGGATCTGGCCGGCCTCGATCTCGTAGAAGCGCGGGATCAGCTTGATCAGCGTGGACTTGCCGCTGCCGGACCGGCCGACGATGGCGGTCACGGTGCCGGGTTTGGCGATGAAACTGATGTCTTCCAGTGCGAGCCTGGCTTGTCCCTCATAACGGGCGCTGACGTGCCGGAACTCCAACTCCCCCTTGGCCCTGCCCAATGGCATCTGTCCGGAGTCCACTTCGTCGGCCGCATCGAGTACAAGGAACAGGCGCTGCGCCGAAGCGATGCCGCGCTGGGTCATGTTCTGCACGTTGGTCAGCTGCTTGAGCGCGGGGATGATGGTCAGCATCGCCATCATCAGCGACACGAAATCGCCAACACTCAAGCGCCCGGCCGAAGCCTCATGGCCGGCAATGAACAGCAGCGCAGCCAAACCGACCGCGCCAATCAGCTGCACCATCCCCGAAGAAATACTGCGCGTGGATTCGACCTTCATTGCCAGGCGCAGGTTGGTATTGGCCAGGCCCTCGTAGCGCTCCATTTCGGTAGGTTGCGCGCCATAGATCTTCACCTCTTGCTGGCTCGACAGCGCCTGGTCGGCGGCCTGCAGCAATTCGGCGCTGCTCTCCTGGATGCGATGGCTGATACGCCGGTAGCGCTTGGCCACCTTGTTCATGACCCAGGCCAACGGGGGAGCAAGCACGAAGATCGCCAGAGTTACCTGCCAGCTGTAGATGAACATCATCACCAGCGCGCCCAGCGCCTGCAGTGACTGCTGGAGCACCACTTTCATGGCGTCGATTGCAGCTTGCGCCACCTGGTCGCTATCGGACCCCAGCCGCACCAGCATGGACGGCACGGGCTCGGCGTCAAAGCGTTGGCCGGGCAACCGCATGTACTTGGACAACACGCGCACACGCAGGTCACGTGCGATGCTCCGCGCCGCCTTGCCCATGCCGATGTCTGTCAGGTAGCCCGCAGCCCCGCGCAACAGGAACAAACCAATGATGGCAAGGGGCATCCATGGATTGATGTTCTCCGGATTCACCAGGTTATTGGTGATCGGGCTCATCAGCCCCAGAAAACCCATGCCGGCAGCGGCTTCGATCAGCATGCCCAGCACGGCCATCAACAGCAGTGTGCGATATGGCTTGGCAAAGCCCAGCAATCGCCTGTAAGTCTTCCACGGGCTCACCAAGGCGCTCACTGCTTCACTTCCGGCGCGGTGGCGATGGCGATGCGGCGGAAGCCCAACTGGCCCAGTGCGTCCTGCGCGGTCACTACGGCCTGGTACGGCGTGCGCGCGTCGGCGCGCAGCAGCACGGTCTGCTCGCGGTCATCGCCGCCGGCCTGGGCCAGCACCTGCTTGAGCGACTCCACGTCGGTGCGCAGCACTTCCTGGTCGTTGACGAAGTAACGGCCGTCGGCATTGACCAGCACGCTCAGCGAGCGCGGCGGCGCGCTGTTCTTCTGGTCGCTGGCCGTCGGCAGCTGCACCTGCAGCGTCGAACGCGCATCGAACGTGGTGGTGACCACGAAGAAGATGATCAACACCAGGATCACGTCGATCAGGGGAACCAGATCGATATGCGGCTCATCCGAGTGGCGGTTTTCGCGGATGCGCATCGGGGCTCAGGCCTTTGCGGTCGCGGCAGGCTTCTGTGCGGCCACGCCCTTGGCCGCCGCCATCACCGCCGGTCGGCCATCAAGCGAATCCAGCAAGGCGCTGGCTTCCTGCTCCATCTCGATCACGTAGCCGTCGATGCGGCCACGGAAGTAGCGGTGGAACATCAATGCCGGGATCGCCACGATCATGCCGGTCGCGGTGCACACCAGCGCCTTGCCGATGCCGCCGGCGAGCTGGTTCACGTCACCCACGCCATGGTCGAGGATGCCCAGGAACATCTGGATCATGCCGACCACCGTGCCGAGCAGGCCCAGCAGCGGACCGGCCGAGGCAATGGTGCCCAGGGCATTGAGGAAGCGGCCCATCCGATGCACCAGGTGACGGCCGGTGTCCTCGATGCGCTCACGGATCTGCTCACGCGGCCGGTTGCGCGCTTCCAGCGCGGCCGCCAACAGGGCACCCAGCGGGGAGTTGGCGCGCAGCGAGGCGATATGCGAGGCGTCGAGCTTGCCGCGCGCGGCCCAGTTGCGGACCTCCTCGCCCAGCCCGGGCGGCAGCACTTCGTTACGCCGCAGGCTCCAGAAACGCTCCAGGACTATCGCCAAAGCCAGCACACCCAACAGCAGCAGCGGCAGCATCGGCCAGCCGCCAGCCTTGACCAGTTCCCACACGTTTCAACCCTCCGGCTCGATGGCCGCCTGTTTGCTGGTCGATAGGATAGCAGCCGCCCGCGTCCGCTCCGCGGCATCCCAGCCACGTGAGCGCCAGATCCGCCTTTCACGAAGCTGGATACCCCCTTTCCCCAGCCACACCCGCACCGCGCCACTGCCTGCGGTTTCCAGCAGTTCAGCCCCGCTGCGTTGCCAGCGCTCGCGCACGTCCGCACGTGGATGACCGAACCGGTTGGCGTGCCCGGCCGATACCACGGCCAAGCGCGCGCCAGTGGCGGCAATGAACGCCCGCGTCGACGACCCGCCACTGCCGTGGTGTGGCACCAGCACCACATCGGCCCGCACCGCGCGCGGCGAGCGCCTGACCAGCCCCTGTTCGATCACCGCACCGATGTCGCCGGTCAGCAGGGCCACGCCGTAGGGACCGCCAACCCGCAACACGCAGCTGGACTCGTTGCGCAGGTAGGGGAAGCCGGCGGCAGGATGCAGGAACTCGAACTGCACCCCGTCCCACCACCACTGCTGCCCTGCCTCGCAAGCTGCTGCTTCCGCCCCGGGCATGCCCGGCGGCCCCAGCAACGGCACTCCTGGCATCTCCGCCTGCACCGCCGCCGCCCCGCCGGCATGGTCATGATCACCATGGCTGAGCACCAACCGGTCCAGCCGACGCACACCCAATGCACGCAATGCTTGTACCACCACCCGCTCGCCGGCGTCGAAGCCATCGCGCACGGCCGGCCCGGCGTCGTACAGCAGGGCATGCGCACGGCTGCGCACCAGCACCGACAGCCCTTGGCCGACATCCAGCACCACGATCTCGAACTCACCGTCGCCGGGCAGCTCACGCCACGGCAGCAACAGGGGCAGCCACAGCAGCAGTGCCAGTCCACGCCCCGGCACGCCGCGCGGCAACAGCATCCAGAGTGCCCCCAACAACGCCAGCGGCAGTGCGAACCACGCCGGCTCCGACAGCCACCACAGCGACAGGCGGCTATCGGCCAGGGTTTCGAACAACGGCCACGACAGATCAAAACACCACGCCGACGCGCGCCACGGCAGCGCACCGGCCCCGGTCCAGACCGCCTCGGCGGCTGTTCCCAGCAGTGCCAACGGCACCACGACCAAGCTCCACCACGGGATGGCGACCAGATTGGCCAATGGCCCTACGGCCGAGGCCTGGCCGAACAACAGGACAGTCAACGGCAACAACCCCAGCGTCGCCACCCATTGCGCCGACAAAAATCCCCGCAGCCAGTGCAGCCGCTCCGGCAGGCATTCGGCCAACAGCGCCACGCCGGCGAAGCTCAGCCAGAATCCGGCCACCAGTACCGACAAGGGATCCACCGACAGCACGGCCAACGCGGCCAGCCCCAGGCTTCCGGTCACACTGACCGGACGACGCCACAGCCGGGCCAGCACGATCACCCCGATCATCAGCACCGTACGTACCGTAGGCAACGCGAAGCCCGCTGCCGCTGCATAGACCAGTGCCACGAGGAAGGCCCCGATGGCCGCCGCCTGCAGCCGCGGCAACCAGCGTCCCAGGCCAGGCAGCAACCACCACATCCCGGCGACCAGCCATGCGCCGCAGACGGCGACCATGCCGACGTGGAATCCGGAGATCGCGATCAGGTGGGTCAGGCCGGTCGCGCGCAGGCGCTGCCAATCCAGCTCGCCCAGGCCGCGTGTATCACCCAACGCCAGTGCCTGCACATAGCGCGCGGACCCGGCCCCTACGCTGCCGGCGATACGGTCACTGACCGCCTCACGCCATGCCTGCAACCCCGTGCCTGCGGCCAACCGCCGCGGCGCAGGCAGCACGCGCACCACACCGTTGGCCACCAGCCGCAAGGCCAGCGCATGCCGTTCGGCGTCGAACCCGCCAGGGTTGCTCAAGCCCCGCGGCGCACGCAGCCGGACCTGCAACTGCCACCTCTCCCCCGCCCGCAGCTCCAGCCGCCTCCCCGGCGAGGAAGCACCGAACGGGTCGTACCACGCCAGTTGGAGGCGCTGCCCACGCAGCACGGCCGGCT
>NZ_DLJW01000014.1:7482-7743 GCF_002477705.1 Stenotrophomonas sp. UBA7606
TGCAGCACGGCCGGCTGGGCAACGTCGTCGTTCACGCGGAAATGGAACCGGGTGCGGCGCACCTCATGCTCGGGCAGGCTGACTACCTCACCACGCAGCAAGAACTCCCGCCCCTCCATGGTGGCGGGCAACTGTGCCTGCAGACCGCTGCCCATCTGCACCCCCATCCAGCCCACGCCGGCCAGCAATGCCCCCGGCCAACGGCGGCCCCGCAGGCGCCACCAGCCCAGCAGCCCGACCAGCAGCGCCAGCCAGCCCAGG
>NZ_DLJW01000014.1:7968-19977 GCF_002477705.1 Stenotrophomonas sp. UBA7606
GCAGCGCCAGCCAGCCCAGGGGCAATGGCAACAGTGCCGGCGCCCAGGCCACCGCGCAGACCCCCAGCAGGAAGCCCGCCGCCACGACCTTGCCCAAGATCGGCACGCCCTCGCGCCCGGACGCCTCTTCGGACACGTTGTCCATGCCTTCGCCCCGCCACCATCCCAGAGCGCATGCTGTTCCGCGGCCCGATGCATCCCCATCAGTCAAACCGGGCCATCGCGGTCGGGCGAACCCGGGGGCNNGAGAGGGGAAAGCGAGGCTGGCGGCTGTCGGGAGGGGGACGTGCTTTGACGCGATTGGGAGGTGAGGGCAAAAGCGCCCTCACCCCTGCCCCTCTCCCGCAGGCGGGAGAGGGGAAAGCTGGGCTGGCGGCTGCCAGGAAGGTGAGGTGCGTTCACTCGGCTGGGACTTGAGGGCAAAGGCGCCCTCACCCCTCCCCCTCTCCCGCTTGCGGGAGAGGGGGAAGCTTGGCGCAGGGGCTTTGCCTGCCTTTTCGCGCGCAAAAGAAAAGCGGGCACAAGGCCCGCTTTTCTTCTCAGCGATACAACACCGCAGCCTTATTCGGCCGGGGTGCCCTCGCCTTCTTCCACGGCCTTCATCGACAGGCGGATACGGCCCTGCTTGTCGACTTCCAGCACCTTGACCTTGACCACATCACCTTCCTTCAGCACGTCGCCAACCTTCTCGACGCGGTCGCTGGAGATCTGCGATACGTGGACCAGACCGTCCTTGCCCGGCAGGATCGTAACGAACGCACCGAAGTCCATGATCTTGGCGACCTTGCCTTCGTAGATGCGGCCCGGCTCGACGTCCGAGGTGATCTGCTCGATGCGGGCCTTGGCGGC
This sequence comes from Stenotrophomonas sp. UBA7606, assembly GCF_002477705.1. Classification (NCBI taxonomy): domain Bacteria; kingdom Pseudomonadati; phylum Pseudomonadota; class Gammaproteobacteria; order Lysobacterales; family Lysobacteraceae; genus Stenotrophomonas; species Stenotrophomonas sp. UBA7606. The sequence continues at coordinate 8,818 of NZ_DLJW01000014.1, forward strand.
CTGGGCAGCGGCATTGTTCACCGAGGCGATGGTGATGGTGCCATCGTCCTGGATGTCGATCTGGGTGCCGGTTTCCTTGGTGATGGCCTGGATGGTCGAGCCACCCTTGCCGATCACTTCGCGGATCTTGTCCGGGTGGATCTTGATGGTCAGCAGGCGCGGCGCGTAGTCCGACAGTTCGGCGCGCGGGGTGGTCAGGCCGTGGGCCATTTCACCCAGGATGTGCAGACGACCAGCCTTGGCCTGCTGCAGTGCCTGCTTCATGATCTCTTCGGTGATGCCTTCGATCTTGATATCCATCTGCAGGGCGGAGATGCCCTCGGCGGTACCAGCGACCTTGAAGTCCATGTCGCCCAGGTGATCTTCGTCACCCAGGATGTCGGACAGGACGACGAAACGCTCGCCTTCCTTGACCAGGCCCATGGCGATACCGGCAACCGGCGACTTGACCGGCACGCCGGCGTCCATCAGGGCCAGCGAGGAGCCGCAGACCGAAGCCATCGACGAGGAACCGTTGGATTCGGTGATTTCCGACACAACGCGGATGGTGTACGGGAAGGCTTCCAGCGACGGCATTACAGCCAGCACGCCGCGCTTGGCCAGACGGCCGTGGCCGATTTCACGGCGCTTCGGCGCACCGAAACGACCGCACTCACCGACCGAGTAGGGCGGGAAGTTGTAATGGAACAGGAAGTTTTCCTTGTACTCGCCAGCAACGGCGTCGATGATCTGGCCGTCACGTGCGGTGCCCAGCGTGATGGTCACGATGGCCTGGGTTTCGCCGCGGGTGAACAGGGCCGAACCGTGGGTACGCGGCAGCACGCTGGTCTTCACTGCGATCGGGCGGACAGTATCCAGCGCACGGCCGTCGATGCGGACCTTGGTGTCCAGCACCGCGTTACGCATGGTGCTGTATTCCAGCTCGCCGAATTCCTTCGACAGCTCGGCCGGGTTCCAGCCTTCAGCGGCAACGCGGCCAGCCAGGGTTTCGGTGACATCCTTCTTGATCGCCGAGATGGCGTCGCGACGCTGCAGCTTGTCACGCACCTGGAAGGCTTCGCCCAGCTTGCCGCCGACGGCTTCCTGCAGTGCGCTGATCAGCGCGGTGTTCTTGGCCGGTGCAACCCAGTCGCTCGGCTTGGTGCCGGCTTCAACGGTCAGTTCGTTGATGGCGTTGATGACCTTCTGCATTTCGCGGTGGCCAAAGGTCACGGCGCCCAGCATCACGTCTTCAGACAGCAGCGCGGCTTCGGATTCCACCATCAGCACGGCATTGGCGGTACCAGCAACCACCAGCTCCAGCTGCGATTCCTTCAGCTCCGACACGGTCGGGTTGAGGATGTACTCGCCGTCCTTGTAACCGACCTTGGCAGCGCCGATCGGGCCCTTGAACGGGGTGCCGGCCAGCGACAGTGCAGCGGAAGCACCGATCAGCGCGGCGATATCGCCGTCCACTTCCGGGTTCAGCGACATCACCGTGGCGATGATCTGCACTTCGTTCTTGTAGTCTTCCGGGAACAGCGGACGGATCGGGCGATCGATCAGACGGGAGATCAGCGTCTCCTTCTCGGTCGCGCGGCCTTCACGCTTGAAGAAGCCACCCGGGATACGGCCACCGGCGTAGAACTTTTCCTGGTAATCGACGGTCAGCGGGAAGAAGTCCTGGCCTTCGCGCGCGCTCTTGGCGGCGACGGCAGTGACCAGCAACACGGTGTCGTCCATCTTGACGATGACAGCGCCACCCGCCTGGCGGGCGATCTCGCCGGTCTCAAGCGTGACGGTGTGTTTGCCGTACTGGAAGGTTTTGGTGATTTTTGCCACGGGGGATCCTTGAATTGCTTTCTTCGATTGGACCGTTGCCAACCCATGCCGGCAATGGTTGGCCGGGCGGTTCCGGCCGATCTACTACGATTTTGAAGCTCTAAAAACAAAACCGCGGCGCATCGCTGCGCCGCGGCGGGAAATCGATTAGCGGCGCAGGCCGAGCTTTTCGATCAGCGCTTTGTAGCGCGCAACGTCCTTCTTCTTCAGGTAGTCGAGCAGGCTACGACGGCGGTTGACCATCTGCAGCAGACCACGACGGCTGTGGTGGTCCTTCTTGTGTTCCTTGAAGTGGCCGGTCAGCAGTTCAATGCGAGCGGTCAGCAGGGCGACCTGGACTTCCGGGGAACCGGTGTCGGCAGCGCCGCGCTTGTTTTCTTCAATGACTTTCTGGGTGTCGATCGACATGATTTTTCTCTTCAGATGCGGGGCCAGCAGAAACGCCTCATTGACGTACCGCGCAGCTCGCCGATTAATAGGCTGCCCACCGGGGCGGACAGTTGCCCTTTCGAGGGCCGCAAAATTGTAACGGTCACAACCATCCGGAACAAGGCGGGCGTACTCCCAAAGGTGCGGCCCCACCCTGCCCGTTCAGAGATTGAAGCGACGCTGGGGGCCCAAGCGCCCGCCTTCCTCCACCTGGCCCAGGCCCAGCGGCTGGCCGCCGTCACCGTGTACCACCACCAGCCCAACCGGCCAGGCCGGATTGCGCAGCCGTTGCCCGAGGCAGAAGCGGACCGCCTGCGCTGCGTCCAGGTCCACCCGTGCGAACTGGCTCAAGCCCTGCTCGATCGGCAGCAACCAGCCCATCAGGGCCGCCTCATCGCCGGATTCGGCCACCGCACGCAGTTCATCCAGGCCAATCATCTTCGGCGCCATGAACGGCTCCACCCACAGCCGCCGCAGCGCGGTGATATGGGCGCCGCAGCCCAGCATCTCGCCCAGGTCGCGGGCGATGCTGCGGATATAGGTGCCCGAGCCACAGGTAACGCGCAGCGACAGGCGCTCGCCTTCACGCGCCAGCACCTCGATGGATTGCACCTGCACCTCGCGCTCCGGCGCCTCGATGGCCTCGCCACGACGGGCCTTGGCGTAAAGCGGCTCGCCGCCCTGCTTCAAGGCCGAATAGATCGGCGCGCGCTGACGGATGCTGCCGGTCAGGCTGGCCAGGGCGGCCTGCAGCTCACCATCACTGAATGCGGGCACCGGTCGCTCGCGCAACACCACGCCATCGGCGTCATCGGTATCGGTGGTCGCACCCAGCCGCACTTCGGCGTCATAGGCCTTGGCCGAGCCCAGCAGCAGGCCGGCAATCTTGGTGGCCTCGCCAAAGCACAGCGGCAGCAGGCCGGTCGCCAGCGGATCCAGGCTTCCGGTATGACCGCCCTTCTCGGCACGGAACAGGCGACGGGCGACCTGCAAGGCCGTGTTGGAGCTCATGCCAGCCGGCTTGTCGAGCAGAACGATGCCGTCCAGACGGCGGAATTGGATTCGGGGGCGCATGCAACACCAGGGACAGGCCGGCGCGCCATCGGCGCCTGGCAAAAACGGGAAAGCCCAGCCGCGCCGCCATGCGCTGGCCAGACATGACAACAGCCCTTGCGGGCTGCTGCGGTCACTCTTCGTCGGCGTCGGCCTTGGGCGCCTGCGCCTCGGGCAGGTCGCGCAACAACTTGTCGATGCGCTCACCGCGGTCCACCGAGTCGTCGTAGTGGAAATGCAGCTCCGGCACATGCCGCAGCTTCATTGCCCGCGCCAGCGACATGCGCAGCTCCACAGCCAGTTCGCGCAGGCCCTTCACCGCTTCGGCCGAACGCTCCGGCATCAAGGCGGTAACAAATACCTTGGCATGGGCCATGTCACGGGTCACTTCCACGTCCGACACGCTGACCGAGGGCAGCCCGTATTCGCGCACGGCGGCATGCACCAGCGTGCCCAGATCACGACGGATCTGCGCGGAAACACGGTCGGTACGATGGAAAGTCTTAGGCATCAGGCAAGTATCAGCAATAAAAAGTGAATTTCAATGAAACCGAAGGGGCGCACCCGCTGCAGCCGCATTCACGGCCACAGCAGCTGATTCCCAACCCCGGCCGGCAGGGGATCCGTTCGCGGGACCCGCTTCAACGAATCCCGATTCCCGACTCCCCAATCCCAGCCGTCAGAGCGTGCGCGGCACTTCGATGCGCTCGAAGCACTCGATCTGGTCGCCGGCCTTGACGTCGTTGTAGGCCTTCACACCTATACCGCACTCGGTACCGTTGCGAACTTCCTCGACGTTTTCCTTGAAGCGACGCAGCGATTCCAGCTCGCCCTCGAACACCACCACGCTGTCGCGCAGCACGCGGATCGGCTTGTTCCGCTTGACCACGCCCTCGACCACCATACAGCCAGCAACCGCACCGAACTTGGAGCTGCGGAACACGTCGCGGACTTCGGCGATACCGATGATCTCTTCGCGGATCTCCACGCCCAGCAGACCGGAAGCCACCTGCTTCACCTGGTCGATCACGTCATAGATGATCGAGAAGTAACGCAGGTCCACGCCGTTGGATTCGATGATGCGACGTGCCGAGGCATCCGCACGCACGTTGAAGCCGATGACGGTGGCCTTGGAAGCCACGGCCGAATTGGCGTCGGACTCGGTGATGCCGCCCACGCCGGAGTGGATCACATTGATGCGGATGTCGTCGTTGGACAGACCCACCAGCGACTGGCTCAGTGCCTGCACCGAACCCTGGACATCGGCCTTGATCAGCAGGTTCAACACCTGCTGGCCTTCGCCCTTGCCCATCTGCGCCATGATGTCTTCCATGCGGCTGCCCGCCGTGGCCACCAGGCGCGATTCGCGGCGCTTGGTTTCACGGGTCTGGGCAACGTCCTTGGCCAGGCGCTCGTCCTCGACCACGACGAAGTCATCGCCCGCTTCCGGCACGCCAGACAGACCCAGCACCTGCACCGGGATGGACGGGCCAGCCTCGGACACCTGGCTGCCGGTTTCGTCGAACAGTGCACGCACGCGGCCGTACTGGATGCCGCACACCAGGTAGTCACCCTTCTTCAGGATGCCCTGCTGCACCAGCACCGTCGCGACCGGGCCGCGGCCCTTGTCCAGCGAGGATTCGATGACCACGCCATTGGCGCGGCCGTCGGCGATGGCCTTCAGCTCCAGCACTTCGGCCTGCAGCGAAATCGCGTCCAGCAGGTCGTCGATGCCCTGGCCGGTCTTGGCCGAGATCTCCACCATCTGCACGTCACCACCGAAGTCTTCGGCCACGACCTGCTCGGCGAGCAGTTCGTTCTTGACCCGCATCGGGTCGGCCGAGGACTTGTCGATCTTGTTGATCGCCACCACGATCGGCGCGTTGGCGGCGCGGGCGTGCTGGATGGCTTCCTTGGTCTGCGGCATCACGCCGTCGTCGGCGGCGACAACCACCACCACGATGTCGGTCAGCTGCGCGCCACGGGCACGCATCGAGGTGAACGCGGCGTGGCCCGGGGTATCCAGGAAGCTGATCACGCCCTTGGGCGTGGTCACGTGATATGCACCGATGTGCTGGGTAATGCCACCGGCTTCGCCATTGGCGACCTTGGTGCGGCGGATGTAATCCAGCAGCGAGGTCTTGCCGTGGTCGACGTGGCCCATGATGGTGACCACCGGCGCACGCGGCACGGCCACGCGCTCATCGGCATCGCTGATTGCCAGCAGCGCGTCTTCGGCGTCGTTGGCATTGGCACGCACGACCTTGTGGCCGAGTTCTTCGGTCACCAGCGCGGCGGTGTCGTGATCGATGGACTGGGTGATGGTCGCCATGACGCCCATCTTGAACAGCGCCTTGACCACCTCGCCGCCCTTCAGGGCCAGCTTCTGCGCCAGATCGGCGACGGTGATGGTGTCGCCCACGGCGACTTCGCGCACCACCGGTGCGGTCGGACGCTCGAAGCCATGGCTGCCGCCACCGCTGCGCGAGGCATCGTTGCCACGGCGGCCCTGCGGCGCACGCGCACCCGGACGGCCACGCGAGTTGTTGTTGCTGTTGCCGCGACGGGCACGATCGGAAGCAGACAGGTGCAGCTGGCCGCCAAAGCGGTTGCCACCATCGCCTTCGCCACCGCGTGCCTTGCCAGGCTTGGCGTTGGCGCCGGCATTGCCACGGTCGTCACGGGCCGGGGCGCGCGACGGCGCAGCCGGTGCATGACGCGGGGCCTTGGCTACCGGTTCGTCGGCATCGGCCGTGGCCGGTGCAGGCTTGGCGGCCTTGGCCTTGGCGGCTTCCTCGGCGGCGACACGCTCGGCCTCGACGCGGGCGCGCTCGGCTTCCTCCGCAGCCTTCTGTGCGGCGATGGTCTCGTCGCGCACGCGATCCTTCTCGGCCAGCATGCGCTGCTCTTCGAGATTGCGCTGACGCGATTCCTCGAGCTTGCGCAGGATGTCCGCGCGCTCTTCGTCCGGCGTCATCGCAGCCTTGCCACCCTCCGGCTTGACGTAGGTGCGCTTCTGCCGCACTTCGACATTGACGGTGGTCTTGCTGCGACCGGCACTGACCGTCACTTCCTGATGCTTGCGGCGATTCAGGGTGATCTTCTTCGGTGCGGCCTCAGCCTCTTCAACCGGCTGCTCGTCCTTGCCGTGCGAGCGGCGAAGGAAGCCAAGCAACTTCACTTTCTCGGTACTGGTCACGACCTGGTCGGGACCGCTGAACTTCATCCCGGCCTGGGACAGCTGTTCAAGCAGTTTCTCGACCGGCGTATTAACCAGTTCGGCGAGCTTGCGGATGGTGGTTTGCTGCGACATTCGGATCCTATGATCTTGTATGCGCCCCCTCGTCACGAACGAAGGCAGCGCGGAGTCTACGCCCTGAGCGGCTCAGGGCACTGTTCATCGCTGGCTCATTCGCCGCGCTCCAGGCGGGCGATCTCCTCGGCGCGGGCTGCCAGGACCAACGCCGCGGCGCGCTCCAGATCCATGCCCTCGATGCCGAACTCCAGGATCTCGTCGGCCGCCAGGTCCGACAGATCCTCACTCGTGCGCACGCCATTACCGGCCAGTGCATACGCGGTCGCTTCGTCCATGCCCTTCAGTGCCAGCAGGTCCGCGGCCGGTACGCCGTCCTCGGCGCCTTCTTCCACTGCCAATGCTTCATTGAGCAGCGCGTCGCGGGCGCGGGCACGCAGCTCCTCGACGATGTCCTCGTCGAAGCCTTCCACCGCCAGCAGTTCGCCAACCGGAACGTAGGCGATTTCCTCGACGGTATTGAAACCCTCGGACACCAGGATGCCGGCGATTTCTTCGTCCACTTCCAGCTTGTCCATGAACAGCTGGCGGGCGACACCCTGCTCGGCTTCCGACTTGGCGGTCACCTGGTCCTGGGTCATCACGTTCAGCTGCCACCCGGTCAGGCGGCTGGCAAGGCGCACGTTCTGGCCGCCCTTGCCGATGGCCTGGGCCAGGCGGTCCTCTGCCACGGCCAGATCCATCGAATGCTTTTCTTCGTCGACGATGATCGACTGCACTTCAGCCGGTGCCATCGCGTTGATGACGAAGTTGGCTGGGTTCTCGTTCCACAGCACGATGTCCACGCGCTCGCCATTGAGCTCGTTGGACACGGCCTGCACGCGCGAACCCCGCATGCCGATGCAGGCACCGATCGGATCGGTACGGGTATCGTGGGCCAGCACGGCGATCTTGGCGCGGTCACCCGGGTCGCGTGCACAGGCCTTGATCTCGACCAGGCCCTGGCCGACTTCCGGCACTTCCAGCTTGAACAGCTCGATCATGAACTCCGGCGCGGCGCGGCTGATGAACAGCTGCGGGCCACGCGGCTCGGAGCGCACTTCGGCCAGGTAGCCGCGCACGCGGTCACCGGCGCGCAGCACGTCGCGCGGAATGCCCTTGTCCTTCGGAATGAAGGCCTCGGCGTTGCCGCCCAGGTCCACATAGATGTTGCCGCGCTCGGCGCGCTTGACCACACCGGTGACCAGCTCGCCCACGCGGTCCTTCCACGCATCGACCACCTGCTGACGCTCGGCTTCGCGCACCCGCTGCACGATCACCTGCTTGGCAGCCTGGGCGGCAATACGGCCGAAATCCGGGTTCTCGATCTGCTCTTCGATGTAGTCACCCACTTCGACGCCATCGGCCTCGTCCACGGCATCCATCAGGCGGATCTGGCGGTGCGGCGATTCCATCACCACGTCATCGGCCACCACTTCCCAACGACGGAAGGTTTCGTAGCTGCCGTCCTTGTGGTTGATGGCCACGCGCGCCAGCACGTCTTCCTCGGCGTAACGCTTCTTTGCGGCAGACGCCAGCGCGGCTTCGATCGCGTCGAAGATCACTTCACGCGGCACGCCTTTCTCGTTGGCGACTGCGTCAACTACCAGCAAAAGTTCCTTGCTCATCGGCTCACTCCGCGCGCGGCTTTTTGGCCGCCGTTTCGTTATTGGAATTATTCTTGGCCTTGCCCTGCTTGGGGGCCGGACCCGTCGGTTTGGTCGGTGCCAGGCCAAGTGCGGCCCAGTCCGGAATGATGCGTGCCTTGTCGATGTTGTCGAACGAAGCCACGAACGGCTTGTTGTCGACGACAAAGGTCACCGTGCCCTGCGCTGCGTCCACCGCGACGATCTCGCCCTGCAGGCGACGGCGGCTTTCCTGCGGCAGCTTCAGGCCGACCTTGGCGGATTCGCCGATGGCCTGCTCGAACTGGGCCAGCGTGAACAACGGGCGGTCCACGCCCGGCGAGGACACTTCCAGCGTGTAGTTGCCGCTGATGGGGTCTTCGACGTCAAGCTGGGCCGACACTTCGCGGCTCACCCGCTCGCAGTCGTCGATGTTGACCATGCGCTCGGGCTGTTCGGCCAGCGGCACATCGATATACAGGCGCAACGTTGCGCCGCCCGGGGCCGGCAGATATTCGGCGCCAAGCAACTCGAGCCCCAGCGCTTGCACGGTGGGGCCCAGCAGATTCGCGATTTCAGTAGCCTTGTCGCTCACAGCCTGCCTTGAATGTTTGATGAGAACAGGTGCATTCACCCAGCCGGGTTTTCCGCACTTCGGAAACAACAAAGGGCCCAACCGGGCCCTTTGTCCTATGAATCCGTTGACCGGATTCCAGTTGCAGGTACGGAAGCAGCCGTATCTGCGAGCCCAACTTAGTTTGAACCATGTTCCGGTCAAACCAAAGATGGTAGCGGGGGCAGGATTTGAACCTGCGACCTTCGGGTTATGAGCCCGACGAGCTGCCAGACTGCTCCACCCCGCATCAGAAGCGGAATTATGAAGTAAGTAAGCGTGAATTGCAAGCTTTTTTACTTCATTGTTTCTCCGTTTCCGGAGAAACCCAAAGAGAAACTCTCCTTGGCCGAACCACCTCCCGGTGGTTCCGACTGCGCCGTTGCCAGCGCCGTCGTCAACTCAGGAGACGTATATTACACACTTTGTGCAGATTTGTATCTAGTTTCAGGACAAATGTGCAAAAGAATTGCGCATCCACTCCATGACTGGGCCCAGGCCCAGCGGCAGGAACAGCAGCAGGATGGCATTCACGCCCAGCACGATGCCCAGGATGCGGTCGTTGCTGCGCGGCAAGGCCTCACCCACCGGCTCATCGAAGTACATGACCTTGATGACGCGCAGGTAATAGAAGCAACCGATCACCGCGCAGATCACGCCCAACAGGGCCAGCCACAGCAGGCCGCCATTGATGGCCGCGCCCAGCACCGACAGCTTGGTCCAGAAGCCCAGGAACGGCGGAATGCCGGCCAGCGACGCCATGATGCACAGCACCAGGCCAGCCATCCACGGGCTGCGTGCGTTCAGGCCCTTGAAGTCCTCGATGTTCTCGGCTTCAAAACCGGCACGCGACAGCGCGATGATCGCGCCGAACGAGGCGGTGGACATGATGGCGTAGGCAATGGCGTAGAACATCGCGGCCGAATAGCCCTGCTCACCACCACCGGCAATGCCCATCAGCAGGAAGCCGATATGCGACACCGTGGAGTACGCCAGCATGCGCTTGAGGTTGGTCTGGGCAATGGCCATCAGGTTGCCGATGATCAGCGACAGCGCGGCCAGACCAGCCAGCACGTACTGCAGTTCGGCAGACAGCGGGCCAACGCCCATTTCCAGCAGGCGGTACGCCATGCCGAAAGCAGCCAGCTTGGGGGCCGAGCTGATGAACAGCGCGATCGGGGCCGGTGCACCCTGGTACACGTCCGGCAGCCACATGTGGAACGGCGCGGCACCCAGCTTGAAAGCAACGCCGGCCACCATGAACACCGCACCGGTCAACAGCAGCAGGCGTTCATCGCTATGCCCGGCGGCATCGCGGATAACGTCCAGGTGCAGCGAACCGGTGGCGCCGTAGACCAGCGACATGCCGTACAGCAGCAGGCCCGAGGCCAGCGAACCCAGCACGATGTACTTCATGCCGGCTTCGGCGGCGAGCTTGTTCTCGCGGTTGCTGGCAACCAGTGCGTACGAGCACAGCGCCAGCAGTTCCAGGCCCAGGTAGACCATCAGCAGGCTGCCGGCCGAGACCAGGATCATCATGCCCGCGGTTGCGAACAGGATCAGGACCGGGATCTCGCCCTGGAACAGGTTGCGCTCGCGCAGGTAGGTCCAGCCGTAGACCAGGCTCAGGGCGCTGACCAGCACGAGCACCGTCTTCATGATGTCAGCGGCGTTGTCGCGCACGAACATGCCGTGGAACACCTCGCCCTGCCCGCCCACGCCGCCCAGCAGCATGACGAAGGCGACAGCGAGGATGGCCACCGAAAGGAAGTGGGTCCAGACCTTGTGACGGTTGCTGATGAACAGATCAAGGATCAGCAGGGCAAAGGCACCGCCAATCACTACCAGTTCGGGCAGCAACGGCAGCAGGTCGGTCATGGTCAACGGCAGAGGCGTCGGCGTGGTCATCATCAAATCCTGGAATCAATACTCTCGACAGGCCGCTTACAGCAGCTTGCTCGAAGCGATCTGCATCGCCAGATGGGCGATGGACGGCTCCATCAGATCGGTCAGCGGCTTGGGATAGAAGCCCAGCACCAGCGTACCGACGGCAAACACACTCATTACCAGCCACTCGCGACCGTTGATGTCCTTCAGCTCGGCCACATGGGCATTGCCCACCTCACCGAAGAACACGCGCTTGTACAGCCACAGCGAATAGGCGGCGCTGATGATCAGCGTGGTCGCGGCACCCATGGCAACCAGCGGGTTCCACTGGAATGCGGCCAGCACGATCATGAACTCACCCACGAAGCCGCTGGTACCCGGCAGGCCGGAGTTGGCCATGAAGAACAGCAGCGCGAAGGCGGCGAACCACGGCATCACGT
>NZ_DLJW01000091.1:0-58934 GCF_002477705.1 Stenotrophomonas sp. UBA7606
ACCCTGATGAACACCGAGGGCTTCGTGCTCCCCTCTCCCACCGGGAGAGGGGCTGGGGGTGAGGGTGTGCCGGCTGCAAGCACCGATGCCGAGAAGTGGATCCTGGCGCGCCTGGCCAAGGTCGCCGCCGAAGCGCAGCAGCACTTCGCCGACTACCGCTTCGACCTGCTGTCGCAGGCCTTGTACGAATTTGTCTGGAACGAGTTCTGCGATTGGTTCCTGGAGCTGACCAAGCCGGCGCTCAACGGCGACAACGCCGCCGATGCGGCCAGCACCCGCCACACCCTGCTGTATGTGCTGGAAGCGGTGCTGCGCCTGCTGCACCCGCTGACCCCGTTCGTCACCGAGCAGCTGTGGCAGCAGGTGGCACCGCGTCTTGGCATTGCAGCCGACTCGCTGTCGCTGCGCAGCTATCCGACTGCAGAGGAATTTGCCGGCGACTACGCGCAGGCCGAAGCCGACGTGGAGTGGTTCAAGACCATGGTCAGCGCCCTGCGCCGCGTGCGCAGCGAGTTGAACGTGCCGCCGTCCAAGCAGGTGCGCCTGTTGCTGCAGGGCGGCCAGGCGGCGGATCGTGCACGTGTCGAACGCTTCGCCTCGCAGCTGCGCTTCCTGCTCAAGCTGGAAAGCATTGATTGGTTGGCCGGTGATGCAGTGACGCCGCCGGCCGCGGCCGCGATTGTCGGTGAGCTCAAGCTGCTGGTGCCGTTGGAAGGCCTGGTCGATCTGGATGCCGAGCGTGCGCGCCTGGACAAGGAAATCGCCCGCGTGTCCGCCGAGAAGGAAAAGAGCGAGACCAAGCTGTCCAAGTTCACCGACAAGGTGCCGGCAGCGGTGGTCGAACAGGAGCGCGTGCGCCTGCTCGACTGGAACAGCCAGCTGGCCGGCCTGCAGGAACAGCGCGCGAAGCTGTAAGACCTGTTGTTTGTCTTGAGAAACGCCGCCTTCGGGCGGCGTTTTCTTTTGTGCGTGTTGGGTGCTGGCAAGCACCCTGCCCAGAGCGAAGAGCGCCCTCATCCGCCCGGTCGGGCACCTTCTCCCGCAAGCGGGAGAAGGGACAGCAACGATTTTTGCGCTGTGATGGGTACGTCGCGCGATCACGCTCGAGCTAAAGCCAAAGCACGTAAAGCCGATTGCTCAGTGACACCGCAGAAGTGCATGGTGCATTGCATTCCCTTCTCCCGCCTGCGGGAGAAGGTGCCCGACCGGGCGGATGAGGGGGCTTTTGCCTTTTGCCTTTTTGCTCCCCCAATCCCAGCTACCCTCCCCCAACACCCAAGCCATCACCCGCCATGTCCCTGGGCATCTTCTGCGCCGTCCTGTTCGCCGCCCTGCTCCATGCCAGTTGGAACGCCATCGTCAAACTGGGCGGCGACAAGCTGCTGACCACCCTCCTGGTTACCGGCTGGGCCGCGGTGCTCTCGGCCATCGCCCTGCCCTGGCTGCCAACGCCGGCAACGGACAGCTGGCCCTGGCTGGCCGCCTCGGCGCTGCTGCAGACCGGCTACTACCTGCTGGTCGCACGTGCTTACCAGTACGCCGACATGAGCCTGTCCTACCCGCTGATGCGCGGCTGCGCACCGCTGCTGGTTGCCGTCGCCGGCACCTGCTTGTTCGACGAACACCTGTCTGCCAGTGCCTGGGCCGGCATCGCCCTGATCAGTGGCGGCATCCTGTGCATGGCCGGCAGCAGCAGGCCGGGCAAGCTCCGCTTGCCGCTGGCCATTGCCGTGGTCATCGCCACCTACACCCTGGTCGATGCACAGGGCGCACGCCTGTCCGGCAATGCGCTCAGCTATACGCTGTGGCTGTTCCTGCTGTCCGGCCTGCCACTGCCACTGTGGGCGCTGTTTGCCCGCCGCCAACAACTGCGCCACTACCTGCACGGCAACTGGCAACGCGGCCTGGTCGGCGGCGTCGGCACCACCGCGTCCTATGCAATCGCCCTGTGGGCAATGACACTGGCACCGGTGGCGGTGATCGCCGCGCTGCGCGAAACCTCGATCCTGTTCGCCCTGCTGATCTCGGCGCTGCTGCTGAAAGAGCAGGTCAGCCGCCGGCGCCTGCTTGCCGCTGGCCTGATCGTCGCCGGGGTGATGCTGTTGCGGCTGGCCTGACGCCGCCAGCGCCGCTTACAGCGGCGGCATCACGCTGATGTCGTCGGCCACCAGTTCCATCGCCATCACCAATGCATCTTCGCGGCCGGTGTCGGTCGGATAATAACGGGGACGCCGGCCAATCTCGTTGAAACCCTCGCTGTGATACAGGGCGATGGCCGAGGTATTGGAAGGCCGCACCTCCAGGAACACCCGCTGCGCGCCGCGCTGGCGCGCCACCCGCACCAGCTCGCGCAGCAGGCGGCGGCCATGGCCGCGCGACTGGCACAGCGGATCGACACAGACATTCAGTACGTGTGCTTCGTCGGCAGCCAGGCTCAACATGCCATAGCCCACCAGGCCATCGGCCTGCTCCAGCACCCGACCGGGGTAGCCGGCCTGCAGGCAGTCCTGGAAGATGCCGCGCGTCCATGGGAACGGATAGGCGCGCAGCTCGATTTCCATCACTGCGTCCAGATCGTCCACGAACATCGGGCGCAGGCTGGGCCCAGCCGCACTCATTGACGCATCTTCCGCCGCAGCGCACGCAACTGCGGCCACAGCGCACGCTTGGCGGCCGGATTGGCGCGCAACTCGGCCAAGGGCCAGCTGTCCATCAGCACGCGGGTCTGTGGGTCGTTGGGGTTGCAGCCAGAAGCCCGTAACAGGGCGATCTGCAGCCGGTCAGGCAGGCCCAGGCCGCCGCTGCGGCGTGCAGCCGCCGGGGCGGTGAATGCAGGCGCCGGCAGCGGCGCGGTATCCGGCGTCTGCGGCGCGCGCGCGTTGGGTTCGCGCCGTACAGGCGCAGGCGCCGACCGCGACGGGGCAGCCACTTCGATTTCGATGGCAGCCGGCGCCCGCTCGGGGGCATTGACCTCGGCAGCCGGAGCGTCCAGCGCCCCGCCTTCGAGATAGACCGTATAGCCCATCGCCTGCAGCAACGCCTGCTGCTGCGGGGACCACAGCGGTGCCGACGCCACCACGGTCATTCCACCTTGCCTGCCGGCGGCTGCCGCCACCGTTGCAGCAGCCACATCACCGGGCCGGACAAGGCGTAGACCACACCCACCACGAACAGGGTGCGCGGCAGATCCACCACCAGGATGGCGATGATGATCGGCACCAACGCCAGCACCACGAACGGTACGCGCTCGGAACGTGGCCCCTTCTCGGCGCCCCCCTTGAAGCTCCAGAAACGGATTCGGCTGACCATCAGCAGGCCCGCCACCAGGGTGACCGCCAACGCCACGTAACGCAGTTCTTCACCGTTCCAGCCCAGGCTGCCATCGGCGAAGGCCCAGACGAAGGACATCATCAACCCGGCCGCCGCCGGGCTGGCCAGGCCGACGAACCAGCGCTTGTCGACGGTACCGACCTGGGTGTTGAAGCGGGCCAACCGCAATGCGGCGCAGGCGGCATACAGGAATGCCACCGACCAGCCCACCCGGCCCAGCACCTCGCCATCGAACTTCAGCGAGGACAGCGCCCAGTGGTACATGACCAGCGCCGGCGCCATGCCGAAGCTGACCAGGTCGGCCAGCGAGTCGTACTGCACGCCGAACTCGCTGCTGGTGCCGGTCAGGCGCGCCACCCGGCCATCCAGTCCATCCATCACCGCCGCCACGAAGACGGCGATGCTGGCATTGACGAAATCGCCATTGGACGCGGCAATGATCGCGTAGAAGCCGGCAAACAGGCCGGCGGTGGTGAACAGGTTCGGGAGCAGGTAGATGCTGCGCGAACGCGGTGGGGGTCTCATTTCGTCCATACCGCCCAGTTTAATCGACTTGCCAGCCACGTCACCGGGTGCTGCAATCGGCCCCTGAATCTTTGACCGTCCCCGGAGTTGCCATGCGCGCCCAGTCCCGCCTCTGCTGCCTGCTGCTGCTCGCCAGCGCTACCGCCAGTGCCGGCAACCTGTACAAGTGGACCGACGCCAACGGTGTCACCCAGTATTCCGAGCGCCCGCCGACCGGCCAGAAGTACGAAACCCGCCGGGTGACCTCCAGCGGTGCGTCCATCCCCGAGCCCGTCGCTACCCCGGGCGCGGCCAGCGAAGACGCCCGCTGCCTGGCCGCCCGCCAGAACCTGCAGCTGCTCAATGGCAGTGGCCCGGTCATGCACGATACCGATGGCGACGGCAAGCCGGATACGCAGCTGGACGACAGCCAGCGGGCTGCGCAGAGGCAGCTGGCCGAGTCGATGGCCGCGGTTTACTGCAAGGACGCCGCCAAAAACTGAGCTGAGTAGCTCCATGGCAGCGGCCGGGGAGCGACACGGTATGCCACCGTTTCCGGCCTGACCGCCCCGTCAGGCGGGAAGGCTGGCAAAATAGGCGATCGTCCGTTTTGCGAAGCCCCCTGCCATGCGTCTTTCCCGCTTCCACCTGCATACCACCAAGGAAACCCCCGCCGACGCCGAACTGGTCAGCCACCGGCTGATGCTGCGCGCGGGCATGATCCGCAAGCTGGCATCGGGCCTGTATACCTGGTCGCCGCTGGGCCTGCGGGTGCTGCGCAAGGTGGAAACCATCGTGCGCGAGGAAATGAACCGCGCTGGCGCGGTGGAACTGCAGTTGCCGACCATCCAGCCCAAGGAGCTGTGGGAGGAAACCGGGCGCTGGGAGAAATTCGGCGGCCAGCTGCTGAAAATCAAGGACCGCAAGGAGCAGGAATACTGCTACAGCCCCACCGCGGAAGAAGCCATTACCGATTTCGCCCGCCAGGAGCTGTCCAGCTACAAGCAGTTGCCGGTCAACTTCTACCAGGTACAGACCAAGTTCCGCGATGAAATCCGCCCGCGTTTCGGGGTGATGCGCGCCCGCGAGTTTCTGATGAAGGACGCCTATTCCTTCCATCTGGACGACGCCAGCCTGGTGGCTGAATACGAAAACATGAAGGCCGCCTACAGCCGCATCTTCACCCGCCTGGGCCTGGAGTTCCGCGCGGTGCAGGCCGACTCCGGTGCCATCGGCGGTGATGCCTCGCAGGAGTTCCACGTCATCGCCGATTCCGGTGAGGACGCACTGGTGTTCTCCACCGGCTCGGATTACGCGGCCAACGTGGAAGCCGCGATCGCCGCCGACCCGGCAGCGCGCGCCGCCGCCAGCGAAGAACTGCGCAAGGTCGACACGCCAACCCAGAAGACCTGCGAGGAAGTGGCCGCATTGATGGGCATCGCCCTGCTGCGCACGGTCAAATCGATCGCGGTAATGACCAACGAAGGTGAATTCGTGCTGGCGCTGGTGCGTGGCGACCATGAAGTCAATGAAATCAAACTGGCCAAGGTGGCCGGCCTGGCCGATTACCGCATGGCCAGCGAGGCCGAGATTGCCGATTATCTTGGCAGCGAGCCGGGTTTCCTGGGGCCGTTGAATCCGCGCAAGCCCATCCGCGTGGTAGCCGACCGCGAAGTGGCGGCCATGGCCGATTTTGTCGTCGGTGCCAATGAAAAGGGGCAACATATTGCCGGCGTCAACTGGGGCCGCGACCTGGCCGAGCCGGAAGTGGCTGACATCCGCAACGTCAAGGCTGGTGACCGTGCCCGTGATGGCGGCGAGCTGAAGATTACCCGCGGTATCGAAGTCGGTCATGTATTCCAGCTGGGCCGCAAGTATGCCGAGGCGTTGAAGGCCACCGTACTGGACGAGAACGGCAAGGCCGCGGTGATGGCCATGGGCTGCTACGGCATCGGTGTATCGCGCATCGTCGCTGCTGCCATCGAGCAGAACAACGACGATGCCGGCATTATCTGGCCGGTGGCCATGGCGCCGTGGCAGGCCGTGGTCTGCATGATCAACCCCAAGCAGGACGCCAACGTCACCGCAGCGGCCGAGGCCCTGCTGGCCGACCTGCTGGCTGCGGGCGTGGATGCCGCCCTGGATGATCGCGGCCTGCGCCCGGGCGCGATGTTTGCCGACATGGAACTGATCGGCATCCCGCACCGCATCGTGGTTTCCGAGCGCGGCCTGGCCGCGGGTACTTTCGAGTACCGCGCACGCAACGCCAGCGAGGCCGAAAACCTCGACCAGGCATCGGTATTCCAGCGGATTATCGGCTAAGGAAATACCTCAAAAGGCCGGGACACACCCCCGGCCTTTTCATTTTCCGATAACGTGTAATGGATTATTCATTTGTCATTCCCCGGTCGGCGCCGTTATGCTTCCCCGCGCTGCCACGGAATGGCGCTTTCTTCTTTCCCATTATCCGGAGTAGTTATTCGATGAGTATTGATCTGTCGGGCCTGTCGGCCAAAGAACTGGCCACCCTTATCCGCGATGCACAGAAGCGCAAGACCGTGGTTGCCAAGCGCCAACCCATCGCCAAGGCCCGCGCCCAGGTAGCCGCCGCAGCCAAGAAGGCCGGCTACACCATCGAGGAACTGTTCGGCACCGCCGCTGCCGCCAAGGCCCCGCGCGCCGCCAAGGCAGCCAAGAGCACCGGCAAGACCGGCCGCAAGCTGCCCAAGGTTGCCCCCAAGTACCGCAACCCGGCCAATGCCGAGGAAACCTGGACCGGCCGTGGCAAGCAGCCGCGCTGGCTGGCCGAATACACCAAGGCCGGCCGCAAGGTCGAAGAATTCCTGATCAAGTAATTACCGATCAGTGCAATTGAAAACGCCGGCGCAAGCCGGCGTTTTCAATCTGAGCCGCACAAACCACCCCGGCACAATCCGGCTTACAGATTCTGGTTCTTGCGCGCCGGGATCAACAGGTTGCCGAACAGCAGCCCCGCCACCAGCGCCATCACCACATTCACCACGGTCAGCAGTGCCGATTCACCGGCATTTACATTCTGCTGCTGGATCAGGCTCAGCACGCCACGCAGGCTGGTGCTGCCAGGCACCAGCATGATGATGCCCGGCAGGCGCACGATGGCCCCGGGGCGATGCGCCACCCGTCCAAACAGGTTGCCGGCCGCGGTCAATACCATTGCCGCCAGGAAAATACCGGCCGGCGCACCCCACAGTTGCCCGCCATAGCGGGAGATCGCATAGCCGGCCACCGAGGCTGCCATGACCCAGGGGTAATCGCGCTTGCTGGCGCGGAACAACATGGCGAAGGCAAACGAGGCTACCAGCACCGAGCCCCACTCCACCCAGTTGGACTGTGGCCGCGACGCCTTGATCACCGGCTCCAGGCCAAGGTAGTGGGCAATGGTGACGGCGATCATCGCCCCCACCGTCAACTTCATGATGGTGGTCAAGGCGCCGGCAAAGCGCGCGGTGCCCGATACCCAGTGCTGGCTGGCCAGTTCATTGACCGAGTTGGTCAGCGCCATACCCGGCAACAGCACCACCAGCGAGGCGATGATGGTGCTGTTGAGATTCAACGGCCCGATGAAGCTGGCCACCAGCACCGCGACAAAACCGGCCAGCAACGCGGCCAGCGCCTCGCTGGCTTCGCGGGTGGCCACGCGACGGTCGGTGTAGAACAGCATCAGGCCGATCAGCAGCCCGGTGACACCTGCCGTGGCGATATCCAGCCAGGGCAGCCGCCACAGGCCCGCCACACCCGCCGAGCCGAGGCTGAAGGACGCCAGCAGTTCGATCTTGCCGCGCAGGCCAGGATCCTTGTCCAGCTCGCGCAACGCGGTATGGCCCTGGGCGATGGACATCTCGCCGGCGGCAACCGCATCGGCGATCTGGTCGGCCATGGCCAGTTTATGCAGGTTGGTATCGCCGGGGCCCAGGCGGATCACGCGGGTGATGTCACTGGAGCCGATGGCACGGGTGGGGTCACTGAAACTGAGGATCAGCCCGGTAGGGTTGGACCAGGGCTCGCAATCCAGATCCAGCCGCTGCGACAAGGCCACTACGGCAGCCTCAAGCCGCTGCGCGGTGGTGCCATAACGGTGCAGACGCCCGGCCATCTCGGAAACGAAGGCCACGCGCTGTGCGTAGGTTGCCCGGTTGGGGGCTGGCGCAGGAGCGGCCGGGGCGATGGTTTCTGCGGACATGGGCATTAGTATCACCTGAAGCCGGTGAATACTCATCCGGGCTGGACACTTGTCGGGTTATTCTTCAACCGAATGCCTACAACGACCTCCCCCACCCAACCCGACTGCGTGCTGGATCCGGGTGCCGATGGCCAACTCAGGCTCTCCGGCAGCTGGACACTGGCCACTGCGTTGCGCTCGATGGAGGCATTGGACGCGCACGCGGGCACCCTGACCGCCATTGATGCGCGTGGCATCGACCAGCTCGATTCGGCTGGCGTATTGCTGCTGCTGCGTTACGCACGCAAGGCCGGGCTGGGTGAGGATGCGCTGCTGTTCCGGCAGGAGCACCAGGCCCTGGTCTGCACCATTGACGAAGTGGCCGACGAGCGCCCCAGGCCGCAGCGCGATTTCGGTTTTCTGGCGGCGCTGGAACGCCTTGGCCGTTCGGTGCAGGCCATCGGCCGCAACATCAAGGTGCTGGTCAACTTCCTGGGCGAGAACCTGGCCAAGATGGCGCGCCTGGTACGCCAGCCGCGCCGCTTCCGCCTGACCGCCACCGTCAACCAGATGGAAGAGGTAGGCCTCAACGCCGTACCGCTGGTGGCCCTGCTGTCCTATCTGGTGGGCGCGGTGATCGCCTTCCTCGGCTCCACCATCCTGCGCGACTTTGGCGCCGAGATCTATGTGGTGGAGCTGGTCACCATCGCCTTCCTGCGCGAGTTCGCGGTGCTGCTGACCGCCATCGTGCTGGCCGGACGTACCGCCAGTGCCTTCACCGCGCAGATCGGCGCGATGAAGGCGCGCGAAGAGATCGACGCGATCCAGACCCTGGGCCTGGACCCGATCGACCTGCTGGTGCTGCCGCGGGTCCTGGCATTGTTGGTGATGTTGCCGCTGCTGACCTTCATCGCCATGTTGGCCGGCCTGGCCGGCGGCGTCACCGTCGGCGCTTTCGATCTGGATATCCCGCCGCAGATGTACCTGGCGCGCATGCACGACACCATGGAGGTGCGGCACTTCCTGGTCGGCCTGGCCAAGGCCCCGGTGTTCGCCCTGATCATCGGCCTGATCGGTTGCCTGGAAGGGCTGAAGGTGGAAGGCACCGCGCAGTCGGTGGGCGAGCGCACCACCTCCAGTGTGGTGCAGACCATTTCGCTGGTCATCATCCTCGACGCGTTTGCCGCGTTGTGGTTCATGCACATGGGCTGGTGAGGCAACGACTATGATGATGGCCATCCGCTCCAACGCCGACGGGAATGACGGTGCCGAATTTGCCATCCGCGTTCGCGGCCTGGTCAATCGTTTTGGCAGCCAGACCGTGCATGACGACCTGGACCTGGACGTGCGCCGCGGCGAGATCCTGGGCGTGGTCGGCGGCTCGGGCACCGGCAAGTCGGTGCTGATGCGCTCCATCCTCGGCCTGCGCACGCCCAATGTGGGCCAGATCGAGGTACTGGGCGTTGATGCCCGCTCGGAGGACCCGGCCGACCGTCTGCGCATCGAGCGCAACACCGGCGTGCTGTTCCAGGACGGTGCGCTGTTTTCGTCGCTGACCGTCGGCGAGAACGTGCAGGTGCCGCTCAAGGAGCACCATCCGGAGCTGAACGAACGCTGGCACTACGAGCTGGCGCTGTTGAAGGTGAAGCTGGCCGGCCTGCCCGCCGACGCCATCAACAAGCTGCCCTCACAGCTGTCCGGCGGCATGCGCAAGCGTGCCGGCCTGGCACGGGCACTGGCACTGGACCCGCCGCTGCTGTTCCTGGACGAGCCCACCGCCGGCCTGGACCCGATCGGTGCGGCGGCTTTCGACCATCTGATCAAGACCCTGCAGCAGGCGCTGGGCCTGACCGTGTTCCTGATCACCCACGATCTGGACACGCTTTACGCCATCTGCGACCGGGTTGCGGTGCTGGCGGACCAGAAGGTCATTGCCAATGCCCCGCTGGCGGAAATCGAACAGATGGACCACCCGTGGATCCAGGAATACTTCCACGGCCCGCGGGCACGGGCCGCGCGTGGCGAGCGACAGGCGCTTGAGGGCACACCATGACGGCCATCCGCCACCCTGCTTTCACCCCGGGTTGCACCGCCACCGCGCAGATTGGGCGCGGCGGTGATCCCTATTTTTCCCTTTCAGATATGGGCTGCTGAGCCATGGAAACCAAAGCCAACTACGTCCTGATCGGTGCTTTCACCCTGATCGTCGGCGTGGCGCTGCTGGCCTTCGGGCTGTGGGCGGCCAAGTACTCCTCCGACCGCACCTGGCAGGAATATCGGGTGGTGTTCAACGAAGCCGTCACCGGCCTGACGGTGGGCAGCCCAGTGCAGTACAACGGCATCGCGGTGGGCTCGATCACCGAGCTGACCCTTGCCCCGGATGACCCGCGCAAGGTGGTAGCCAAGCTGCGGCTGAACTCCACCACCCCGGTCAAGACCGATACCCGCGCCAAGCTGGCCATCACCAGCCTGACCGGGCCGTCCATCATCCAGCTCAGTGGTGGCACACCGCAGGCGGCCGCGCTGACCGCAGTAAGCAAGGAAGCCGTTCCCACCATCGCCACCACGCCGTCGGCGCTGCAGAACATCACCGACGTGGCCAACCGCGTGGTCGAGCGCATGGACGAACTGCTCAGCGACGAGAACGTCAACAAGATCTCCAGCACGCTCACCCACCTGGAAGCCATCAGTGGCGGCCTGGCCGACCGCGATCAAGGCACGCAGGCGCTGCTGGTGGAAGCCCGTGATGCTGCCCGCAATCTCAACACCACCCTTGGCACCGCCAACGGTGCCATCCAGCACCTGGACCAGAACGTGCTGCGCCAGCTGCCGGCCACCCTCGACAAGCTGGATACCAGCCTCAGCAAGCTGGATTCGGCCGCCGGCAATGCCGATGCCATCCTGGGTGAGAACCGCGCGGCCATAAACAGTTTTGCCAATGATGGCCTGGCCCAGTTGGGCCCTACCCTGACTGAACTGCGCGGCCTGATCCGCGACCTGCGCCGGGTCAGCGACCGGCTGGAGAACAACCCGGCGCGCTACCTGCTTGGCCGCGACGCCCCGAAGGAGTTCGAACCGAAATGAAGCGCCTGCCCCTGCTCAAACTGCTTGCTCCCGCCTGCCTGCTGGCCGTGGCTGGCTGCTCGGTACTGGCCGGCGGTGATCGCCAGTCCACCACCATCTATGCGCCGCAGGTACGCATCCAGGCCGATCCGGCCTGGCCGCAGGTCAGCTGGCAGCTGGCCATCGCCAAGCCCAGCGCCGCGCGCCTGGTGGACAGCCCGCGCATCAACGTGCGGCCCACCCCCGGCGAGCTGGAGGTCTACCGCGGCGCCACCTGGTCACAGCCGGCCACCGATATGCTGGAAGACACCCTGCTGCGCGGCTTCGAGGATTCCGGCCGCATCGCCGGCGTTGCCCGCATCGCCACCGGCATCCGCTCCGATTACAAGCTGACCATCGACCTGCGCCGCTTCGAGTCCGATTACCGCGGCACCACGCTGCCGGCGGCGACCATCGAGCTCAATGCCAAGCTGATCCACAGCATCGACCAGCGCGTGGTGGCATCGCGCACCTTCGTTACCGTTGAAGCCGCCGGTTCCACCGCAACCGGCGATGTCGCCAAGGCCTTTGAGAGCGCTCTGCAGAAAGCCAGTACCGAGCTGATCGGCTGGACCCTGCTCAGCGGCCAGGCCGACGCCCAGCAGCTGGCGCGTACACCTGGCGGAAGGTGAGGTTGATGCGCTCGGCCGTCACCTTGGCCATCTTCGGCAAGGCATGCTGGTAGTCGCGCTGGCAGTGCCCGCGCATCACCAACAGATCACCGTGGCCCAGTTGGCAGGCGTGACGCTGCACATGCGCGTCAACGCGCCGCAGCAGGAAGCGCCGCGACGCGCCCAAGCTCAATGAGGCGATCACCGGCTGCTGGCCAAGTTCAGGCTCGTCATCCCGGTGCCAGCCCATGCTGTCGCCGCCGTTGCGATAACGGTTCAGCAGCACGCTGTTGAACTGCGCCGCGCAGGTCTGCTGCAGGCGCGCGCGTACTGGCTGCAGTGCGGCCAGCCAGGGATGCGGCGTGAAATCCGCACCGGAATAGCGGTAATGCGCGTCGGCATCACCCATCCAGCAGCTCAGCCGGGGCGAATCGACCCAGCGCCCGAACATGCGGATGCGGTGCACCTGCCAGCAGACCTCCTCGCGCAAGGCGTGCAGCAGTGCATCGGCCTGCGATACAGCCAGCCAACCCGGCAGGTGAACTACCTCCGCAGGCAACGCGTCGGCGAAATCGAAGCGGGTTTGCTCGTTCATGCCACTACCCTCAGAATCAACCGCCGCACGGCCACTGCACCGTGCATGCTCCCTTTCGATAGTGCCATGACCTCATTCCCGCAACGCCAACTCGCCCTGTACCGCTGGCGCCTGTCGCGCACCAGCGCACTGGCCGTGGGGCTGCTGAAAAGCCTGCTCAACCGCGGCATGGGCGGCACGCTGCAGGTCATCCGCCGCCGCCTGCAACCGGTGACGGGGGCAACTGCCATGACGCCGACACAAGCGATCATCCCCACGTTGCCGGCTGCAGACGGCAAGCGCCGCCTGCTGTTCGTCGATGCTGCCGCCCCTACCCCCAGCCATGACTCCGGCTCGGTACGTGCGCTGGCCCTGTTGCGCCTGTGCCGCGAGCTGGGCTGGTCGGTAACGTTCATGCCCGACAATGGCCAACTGCCGGCGGAATCGGCACCGCTGCTGGCCGCGCTGGGCATCGAGCTGGTGGGCACGCCCGGCCAGCCGCGTCTGGACCGCTGGTTGCAGGCCCAGGGTGCACAGCTGGATGCAGTGATGCTGTGCCGCCATCATGTCGCCCGGCGCCACCTGCCCCTGTTGCGTGCCTTCACCTCGGCACGCGTCATCTTCGATACCGTCGATCTGCACCACGTGCGCCTGCAGCGCGCAGCCGAATTGCAGGGCGATCCACGGCTGCAGCACGAAGCACAGCGCGTTCGCATGGAAGAGCTGGCCTTGATGGCCAGTACCGATGCCACCACCGTGGTCAGCCAGGCCGAGCTGGAGTACCTGCAGGCCAATGGGATGCAGGCGCCGTTGTCGGTGCTGTCCAACATCCACGATGTGGTCGCCGCGCATCGCGATTTCACCCAGACCGAGGGGCTGCTGTTTGTCGGCGGCTACCAGCACCATCCCAACCGGGAGGCGGTGGACTGGCTGTGCCACGACATCATGCCGCTGCTGCGTCCCTTGCTGCCGGGCGTGGTGCTGCACCTGGTCGGCGACATCCGTGCCGAAGACGCCGCACGCCTGCGCGCCAGCGACGTGATCGTGCACGGCCACGTGCCTGCGATCGAACCCTTCCTGCAGGCCAGCCGCATCAACCTGGCACCACTGCGCAGCGGCGCGGGGGTCAAGGGCAAGATCAACCAGGCAATGAGCCACGGCCTGCCGGTGGTGGCCACCACCATCGCTGCCGAAGGCATGTTCCTGCAACATGGGCACAACGCACTGATCGCCGACAGTGCGGCCGATTTCGCTGCGCAGACCGCACGCCTCTACCAGGACGCCGCGCTTTGGCAACAGCTGTCCAGCAACGGCTACCAGAACATCGCCGAGCACTTCTCCTCGGCACTGGCGCGCGACACCCTGCAGGCCCTGTTGCCGGCGCCTTGAGACGATTGACGGCCGTTACCGCCAATCGTCTCGCTTTCCGGCTCAGCGCCGGAACGGCACGCCGGTCTTTTCCTTCAACTCGTCATCGCTGACGCCCGGTGCAGCCTCCACCAGCACCAGTCCATCGGCGCTGATGTCGAACACCGCCAGGTCGGTGATGATGCGGTCGACCACGCCCACGCCGGTCAGCGGCAGGCTGCAGTCGGCCAGGATCTTGTGCTCGCCATTCTTGGCGGTGTGTTCCATCAGCACCACCACGCGCTGCACGCCGGCCACCAGGTCCATCGCGCCGCCCATGCCCTTGACCATCTTGCCCGGCACCATCCAGTTGGCCAGGTCGCCCTTGTCGGTGACCTGCATCGCGCCAAGGATGGCCAGGTTGATGTGGCCGCCACGGATCATCGCGAACGAATCATGGCTGCCGAAGTAGCTGGCACCGGCACGCGCGGTAACGGTCTGCTTGCCGGCATTGATCAGGTCGGCGTCCACTTCCGCTTCGGTCGGGAACGGACCGATGCCGAGCAGGCCGTTCTCGGACTGCAGCCACACGTCCACGCCTTCGGGGATGTGGTTGGCCACCAGGGTCGGCAGGCCGATGCCCAGGTTCACATAGGCACCATCGCTCAGCTCGCGCGCGGCGCGCTTCGCCATTTCGTCACGGGTCCAGGCCATCTCAGTTCCCCTCCTGACGCACGGTGCGCTGTTCGATGCGCTTCTCCGGCGTTGCGTTCAATACGATGCGATCGACGTAGATGCCCGGCAGGTGTACCTGGTCCGGATCGATGGCGCCCACCGGCACGATCTCCTCCACTTCCACCACGCAGACCTTGCCGGCCATCGCGCAGGCCGGGTTGAAGTTGCGCGCAGTCTTGCGGAACAGCAGGTTGCCGGCTTCGTCGGCCTTCCAGGCCTTGACCAGTGACACGTCGGCCTTGAGCGCGGTTTCCAGCACATAGTGCTTGCCGTCGATCTCGCGGGTTTCCTTGCCTTCGGCAACGATGGTGCCGTAGCCGGTGGCGGTGAAGAAGGCCGGAATGCCGGCGCCGCCGGCACGCAGGCGCTCGGCCAGGGTGCCCTGGGGATTGAATTCCAGCTCCAGTTCGCCGGCCAGGTATTGCCGTTCGAACTCCTTGTTCTCGCCCACGTAGGACGAAATCATCTTCTTGATCTGGCGGGTTTCCAGCAACTGGCCCAGGCCGAAGCCATCGACGCCGGCGTTGTTGGAAATCGCAGTCAGGCCCTTGACCCCGCTGTCACGCAGCGCGGCGATCAGGGCCTCGGGGATGCCACACAGGCCGAAGCCACCCACGGCCAGGGTCTGGCCGTCGGCAACAATGCCGTCCAGGGCCTGGGCCGCGCTGGCAAAGACCTTGCCACGGCGCCCGGCGGGAGTTGAGGGATCGCTCATTGCATCACACCCACAGTGGTAAAGATGCCTGCATTCTAGCCATACCGGCCTCGCGCCCACCTTGGACCTTCGTCCAGCCTGCGGACAGCCAACGAACGCCGGGGCGACTAAACTAGGGGTCTACCCACCAGCAGGAGGCCTGCATGCCCCTTCCCGCCTTCAAGGCCTATGACATCCGCGGCCGTGTACCCGACGAACTGAATGAGGACATGGCGCGCAAGATCGGCACCGCATTGGCGGCCGAACTGGGCGAAGGCACCGTGGTACTGGGCCATGACGTGCGCCTGACCAGCCCGGCCCTGCAGGACGCACTGGCCGTTGGCCTGCGCGGCGCAGGCCGCGAGGTCATCGACATCGGCCAATGCGGCACCGAGGAAGTGTATTTCCAGACCGGGCACCTGCAGGCGGCCGGCGGGGTGATGGTCACCGCCAGCCACAATCCGATGGATTACAACGGCATGAAGCTGGTGCGTGAGCAGGCCCGGCCGATCAGCTCCGATACCGGCCTGTTCGCCATCTCCGACGCCGTGGCCGCCGACAACACGCCGGCGCAGCCGGCACGCGCCGGCCAGCGTGCCGAGCATGACAAGAGCGCCTACATCCAGCACCTGCTCGGCTACGTGGACCGCGCCACGCTGAAGCCGCTGAAGCTGGTGGTCAATGCCGGCAACGGTGGCGCCGGTGCCATCATCGACCTGCTGGCACCGCACCTGCCGTTCGAGTTCGTACGTGTATTCCACCAAGCCGATGGCAACTTCCCCAACGGCATCCCCAACCCCTTGCTGCCGGAGAACCGCGAAGCCACGGCCAAGGCGGTGCGTGAACACGGTGCCGATTTCGGCATCGCCTGGGACGGCGATTTCGACCGCTGCTTCTTCTTCGACCACAACGGCCGCTTCATCGAAGGCTATTACCTGGTCGGCCTGCTGGCCCAGGCCATCCTGGCGCGTAACCCGGGCGGCAAGATCGTGCACGACCCGCGCCTGACCTGGAACACGGTGGAGATGGTGGAAGCAGCCGGCGGCGTGCCGGTGCTGTGCAAGAGCGGCCACGCCTTCATCAAGGAAAAGATGCGCGCCGAAAACGCTGTCTACGGTGGCGAGATGAGCGCCCATCATTACTTCCGCGAGTTTGCCTATGCCGACTCCGGGATGATCCCGTGGTTGCTGATCGCCGAGCTGGTCTGCAGCAGCGGGCAGCGCCTGGCCGAGCTGGTCGAGGGCCGCATGGCGCGCTTCCCCTGCAGTGGCGAGATCAACTTCAAGGTTGGCGATGCCAAGGCGGCCGTGGCTCGCGTGTTGGCCCACTACGCGGCGCAGTCGCCTGCGCTTGACCACACCGACGGCGTCAGCGCCGACTTCGGCGCGTGGCGCTTCAATCTGCGCAGTTCCAACACCGAGCCGCTGCTGCGGCTGAACGTGGAAACCCGTGGCGATGCGGCCTTGCTGGCACAGCGCACCGCCGAGATTTCCGACCTGATCACTGCCTGAGACCCTTCATGAGCCCGATCCTGCCCGTCATTCTTTCCGGTGGTTCCGGCACGCGGCTGTGGCCGTTGTCGCGCGAAGCCTATCCCAAGCAGTTCCTGCAGTTGGCAGGCGAGCACAGCATGTTGCAGTCGACCTGGCTACGGGTGGCCGATGTCGCCACCCAGGCACCGCTCGTGGTCGCCAACGAGGCGCACCGCTTCGTCGCCGCCGAGCAGTTGCAGCAGGTGGGTACCACGCCATCGGCGATCCTGCTGGAGCCGGTGGGCCGCAACACCGCCCCGGCCATTGCCGCCGCGGCTCTGGAAGCACGCCGCAACGGTGACGATCCCTTGCTGCTGGTATTGCCGTCGGACCACCTGATCCGCGACGTGGGGCAGTTCCACCAGGCCATCGAAGCGGCGGCCAGCATCGCCGACCAGGGCAAGCTGGTGACCTTCGGCATCCAGCCGACCGCACCGGAAACCGGCTACGGCTATATCAAGGCCGTCGTTGGCGAAGGTGCACGGGCAATCGAGCGCTTTGTCGAGAAACCCGACCTGGACACCGCCCAGGCCTATGTGGCCTCCGGCGAATATTACTGGAACAGCGGCATGTTCCTGTTCCGCGCATCGCGCTACCTGGAGGAGTTGCAGCGTCTGCAGCCGCAGATCCTCGACGCCTGCCATGCCGCCTGGGAAAAGGCACGCCGCGACAGCGACTTCATTCGCCTGGACACCGATGCGTTCAAGGCCAGCCCCTCCGATTCCATCGACTATGCGGTGATGGAAAAGACCGCCGACGCGGCGGTGGTGCCGCTGGATGCCGGCTGGAGCGATGTCGGCTCGTGGACGGCCTTGCGCGATGTGTCCGAGCAGGATGCCAACGGCAACGCCCACCGTGGCGACGTGATCGCCATCGATTGCCACGACACCTTCGCCTATGGCGAACGACTGATCGCCATGGTCGGGCTGGACGATGTGATCGTGGTCGAGACCGACGATGCGGTGCTGGTCGGCAAGTCCGATCGCATGCAGGAAGTGAAGGACGTGGTGGCACGGCTGAAAGCCGATGGCCGCAGCGAGGCCACCTGGCACCGCAAGGTCTACCGCCCCTGGGGTGCGTATGACTCCATCGACCATGGCGATCGTTTCCAGGTCAAACGCATCACGGTCAAGCCCGGTGGCACGCTGAGCCTGCAGATGCACCACCACCGCGCCGAGCACTGGATCGTGGTCAGCGGCACGGCCGAAGTCACCCGAGGCGAAGAGGTGCTGCTGCTCACTGAAAACCAGAGCACCTACATCCCGCTCGGCGTCACCCACCGCCTGCGCAACCCGGGCAAGCTCCCGCTGGAGCTGATCGAGGTGCAGTCGGGTAGTTATCTGGGCGAGGACGATATCGTGCGCTTCGAGGACACCTACGGGCGTACCTGAGCCCGCAGGACCGTAGCCAGCAAAAACCCCGGGCTTGCCCGGGGTTTTTGTTGTTCTCATGCAGAACCGTTGCAGGAAGCGCGGATCATCCGCTCGCGATTTCGCTCATTACCCGCTGCAGACCCGCCTGCCAGGTCGGCAACACGATGCCAAAATCCTGCTGCAACTTGCGGTTATCCAGTACCGACCAGGCCGGACGCTTGGCCGAGGTGGGGTACTGATCGCTGCTGATGGCCTGCACCTGCGGCACCTTCGCCAGCACCCCGGCAGCTACCGCCTCGGCAAAGATCGCCTCGGCAAAACCATGCCAACTGGTCTGCCCCGATGCAGTCAGATGCCAGGTTCCGGACAACTGCCCTGGATGCTGCAACACCTGCGCGGTGACATCGGCAATCAGGGCTGCCGGCGTCGGCGTGCCCACCTGGTCTGCCACTACCCGCAGCTCGTCACGTTCGGCACCCACACGCAGCATCGTGCGCAGGAAGTTGCCGCCATGCGAGGCATAGACCCACGCGGTACGGAAGATCAAATGGCGGCCGCCTGCTGCACGCACCGCGTTCTCACCGTCACGCTTGCTGCTGCCGTAGACGCCCAGCGGTTCAGTCGTATCGTCCTCACCGTAGGGCGCTGCGCCGTCGCCCTTGAACACGTAGTCGGTGGAGTAATGCACCATCGGCACGCCATGCGTGGCACACCACTGGGCGATTACTGCAGGCGCTTGTGCATTTGCCCGGAACGCCACTTCGGGCTCCTGCTCCGCACGATCCACCCCGGTATAGGCGGCAGCATTGACCACCGCCGATGGCTGCAGCCTGTCCAACAGGGCGGGCAGGCTTTCGGGTGCATTGAAGTCGGCGATCTCGCAGTCACTGCCATCGGCCAGCTTGCCGCTGCGAGTGGTTGCGACGACACGGCCAAGCGGCGCAAGCGCGCGCAACAACTCCTGCCCTACCTGCCCATTTCCACCGAACACCAGCACGCTCACGGCAGGTACACCGGCAGGCGATCTTCCGCGATGTCTTTCAGGAACAGCGCGTTCTCGTCCTTGGCCGACAGGGTAGGACCACTGATCGGCCAGTCGACGCCGATATCAGCATCGTTCCAGCGGACACCTGTATCAAAATCCTTCAGATACACCTCGGTGCACAGGTAACTGAACACAGCGCGCTCCGACAGCACCGCAAAACCATGTGCAAAACCTTCCGGGATCCAGAACTGGCGCCTGTTCCCGGCACTCAGGACGACGGCCTCCCACTTGCCGAAGGTCGGTGAACCGCGGCGGATATCCACGGCCACGTCGTAGACCTCGCCTTCCAGCACGCTGACCAGCTTGCCCTGCGGCCGTGACCATTGGTAATGCAGGCCACGCAGCACGCCCTTGCTGGACGATGAAATATTGCTCTGCTTGAAACTGCTGGGCAGCCCAAGTGCAGCAAAGCGCTCGGCGTTCCAGGTCTCAAGGAAAAAACCACGCGCATCGGCAAACACCGCCGGCTCGATCACCACGCAACCCGGCAGGGCTGTTTCAATCACCTTCACGGAACCACTCCACGCTGCAGCAGCTTCTGCAGGTACTGACCATAACCACTCTTCAACAAGGGCGCCGCCAGGGCCTGCAGCTGCCCGGCATCGATCCAGCCCTGGGCAAAGGCGATTTCCTCCGGGCAGCATACCTGCAGGCCCTGTCGCGTCTGCAGCGTTTCAATGTAGTTGGAAGCTTCAAGCAAGGAGGCATGGGTGCCGGTGTCCAGCCAGGCATAACCGCGCCCCAACGGTTCCAGGTGCAATTGCCCCTGCGCCAGGTAATGCCGGTTGAGATCGGTGATTTCCAACTCGCCACGTGCCGATGGCCGCAGGCTGGTGGCGTAGTCGGACGCGTTGCCGTCGTAGAAATACAGCCCGGTGATGGCGTAATTGGAGCGCGGCTGGGACGGCTTCTCGACCAGGTCGATCACCTTGCCACCGCCATCGAACTCGGCCACGCCATAGCGCTCCGGGTCGTTGACCCAATAGCCGAACACGGTTGCACCGTGCTGCCGCGCATCGGCACGCTGCAGCAGTTCGCGCAGGCCGGTGCCGTGGAAGATGTTGTCGCCCAAGACCAGGCAGCTGGGCTTGCCGGCGACGAAATCGCGACCGATCAGGTAAGCCTGTGCCAGCCCGTCGGGACTGGGCTGCACCGCGTAATGGATATCCATGCCCCACTGCGAACCGTCACCCAGCAAGGTCTGGAACAGGGCCTGCTCATGCGGCGTATTGATCACCAGCACCTCGCGGATGCCGGCCATCATCAAGACGCTGAGCGGGTAATAGATCATTGGCTTGTCGTACACCGGCAACAGCTGCTTGCTGATTCCCTGGGTGATGGGATACAGCCGCGTGCCGGAACCGCCAGCCAGGATGATGCCTTTACGCTGGGTCATTCCACCGTCTCCCCGGTGCCGATGCGCTGCAGTCGGTAGCTGCCATCGAGCACGCTGTCCACCCATTGCTGGTTGGCCAGAAACCAATCCACGGTGGCGGCGATGCCCTGCTCGAAGCTGTAACGGGGCTGCCAACCCAGTTCATCGCGCAGTTTGGAAGCGTCGATGGCGTAGCGCCGGTCGTGCCCTGGGCGATCAGCGACAAAACGGATCTGGCTGCTGCGCGGTTGTCCGTCGGGGCGGGGGCGGCGCTGGTCCAGCAGCGCACAGATCGCCTGCACCACCTCAATGTTGCGACGTTCTGCATTACCACCGACGTTGTAGGTCTGGCCCGGCCGGCCCTGCGCCAGCACGGTGCGGATCGCCTCGCAGTGATCGCTGACGAACAACCAGTCACGCACCTGCATGCCGTCGCCATAGACCGGCAGCGCCTCCCCGGCCAATGCCCTGGCGATCACCAGCGGGATGAGCTTCTCGGGGAAGTGATAGGGGCCATAGTTGTTGGAGCAGTTGGTGGTCAGCACCGGAAGCCCATAGGTGTGGTGGAAAGCCCGCACCAGGTGATCCGACGCGGCCTTGGACGCCGAATACGGTGAATTGGGCGCATAGGCGGTGGTCTCACTGAAGCTGCCGGTTTCCCCAAGGCTGCCATACACCTCGTCGGTGGACACATGCAGCAGCCGGAACGCATCGGCACGCCCGGGCGGCAGGCCCTTCCAGTAATCACGCACTGCTTCCAGCAGCGCCAGGGTGCCGACGACATTGGTCTGGATGAACGCCGCCGGGCCATCGATGGAACGGTCGACGTGACTCTCGGCGGCGAAGTTCAGCACGGCGTCGGGCTGGTACTCGGCCAGCAGCCTGTCGACCAAGCTGCGATCGCCGATATCCCCATGTATGAATACATGCGCCGGGTTGCCCTGCAGGCTGTCCAGCGTCTGCAGGTTGCCTGCGTAGGTAAGCGCATCCAGGTTCACCACACGGATACCGCGCGCCACCGCCTCCAGTACGAAATTGCCGCCGATGAAGCCGGCGCCGCCGGTTACAAGCCATGTAGGCACGCGTTGTTTCTCCTGTTGCTGCGGCCAACCAGGCCGCTAATGCTGGCCGCAAGGATATACCGAGGCCAGCTGACTGGGCCGGGCGTTGACAACCAGCGCGTGGTAGCGACAATTTGTCCGGACATTTGAATTCAAGCCGAGCCACCATACGCATTCGCATGGAACCTGTATCCCGGCTAGAATCGGAAAATTCCGTCCCCGGCCCGCGCCGGCCCCCATCAGCAACCGAAGGACCCCGCAGCACATGAAAATCCTCGTCGCGTACAAGCGCGTGGTGGACTACAACGTCCGCATTCAAGTCAAGCCGGATGGCTCCGGCGTGGTCACCGATGGCGTCAAGCTCTCGCCGAACCCATTCGATGAAATCGCCCTGGAAGAAGCCCTGCGCCTGCGCGACAAGGGCATCGCCACGGAAGTGGTGGTCGCCACCATCGCCCCGGCCGATGCCCAGGCGCACCTGCGCAACGGCCTGGCAATGGGCGCCAACCGTGCCATCCATGTGGTCACCGACCAGGCCATCCAGCCGCTCACCGCCGCCCGCACCCTGCTCAAGCTGGTCGAGAAGGAACAGCCGGACCTGGTGATCCTCGGCAAGCAGGCCATCGACGACGACGCCAACCAGACCGGCCAGATGCTGGCCACGCTGTGGGCACGCCCGCAGGCCACCTTTGCCTCCAAGGTCGAGATCGCCGACGGCAAGGCCACTGTGACCCGTGAAGTCGATGCCGGCCTGGAAACGTTGGAAGTCGATCTGCCGGCCGTGATCACCACCGACCTGCGCCTGAACGAGCCGCGCTTCATCAAGCTGCCGGACATCATGAAGGCCAAGGCCAAGCCGCTGGAAACCCTGCAGCTGGCTGACCTGGGCGTTGAAGCCGCCGATACGTTCAAGACCACCCACTACGCCGCACCTGCCAAGCGCAGCAAGGGCGTGATGGTGAAGGATGCCGCCGAGCTGGTGGCCGCACTCAAGCAGAAGGGGTTGTTGTAATGGCCAAGATTCTCGTCATCGCCGAACACCTGGACGGCAAGCTCAACAGCGCCGTGGCCAAGACCGTCTCGGCTGCGACCGCCGTGGGCGGCGACATCGATGTGCTGGTGCTGGCCGCCGACCCGGCCGCCATTGCCGCCGAAGCCGCGCAGATTGCCGGCGTCAGCAAGGTGCTGACCATCGCCAACCCGGCCAACGAACACGCCCTGGCACAGGTGCAGGCCCCGCAGATCGCCAAGGCCGCGGTTGGTTACAGCCACGTCTTCGGCCCGTCGACCACCACCGGCAAGGATCTGATGCCGGCCGTGGCCGCGCTGCTGGGCGTCAACCAGGTCTCGGACCTGATGTCCGTCGAGGGCAGCCATACCTTCAAGCGCCCGATCTACGCCGGCAACGCCATCATCACCGTCGAGGCCCCGGCCGACCAGGTGGTCGTGGCCACCGTGCGTGCCGCCTCCTGGCCGGAAGCGGCCAAGGGCAACAGCGCCCCGGTCGAGGCGATCAGCGTTGATGCCGCCCTGCCCTCGCACACCCGCTTTGTCGGCCTGGCCGCCGGCAAGAGCGACCGCCCGGACCTGCAGAGCGCCAAGCGCGTGGTCTCCGGTGGCCGCGGTGTCGGCTCGGAGGAGAACTTCAAGGTGATCTACCAGCTGGCCGACAAGCTCGGTGCCGGCGTCGGTGCCTCGCGCGCCGCGGTGGATGCCGGCTACGTGCCCAGCGACATGCAGGTGGGTCAGACCGGCAAGATCATCGCTCCGGAGCTGTACATCGCTGTTGGTATCTCTGGCGCCATCCAGCACCTGACCGGCATCAAGGACGCCGGCACCATCGTCGCCATCAACAAGGACGGCGATGCGCCGATCTTCGAGATTGCCGACATCGGCCTGGTGGGTGACCTGTTCACCTTGCTGCCGGAGCTGGAAGCGGCTCTTTGATAATCAGCTTGGAATTTTGGCCCACTCCAGAGAAACTAGAGATAATCTGAACAGTTCGCTGATCCGATCGCCGGAAGGAAATTCACTTGCCAGCCACGACTATGATCGGGGCTGGCTCCTTCTATAAGAAGCAACAGGATATGGAACCGTGCATTGAACGCTCAGAGCAGAAAAATCCACAATCTAGTCCTTATCCGTTACAACATGCCCCCCCCCACGGAGTGGCACAACGGGACGTCATACAACCTCGACCATAAGTGGCTGGAACGTCGCCACGATCTCTTCAAGCGTTACTGCCTGCCATCGCTCCAGCGCCAGCGGCATGAATTTACGGCCTTGATATACTTCGATGAGCGAACACCTGTTGATTACATCGACTCTATTTGCTCAGACCCCTTCATCCAGCCGATATTGACCTCGCAGCACGCCACCACCAGCGAGGAAATGCTGCAAGAGGTTGTTCGCGGCATTGGAGCATGGACTTGGAGAATGCAAGAAATCGGTGCCTTGCACGTTGGAAACGTCGTTTCAACAACCAGACTAGACAGCGACGATGCCATCTCTCCCGAATACCTCCACCTGGTTAATAGTAGCTACGAGGAAAGAGGCTGCCCTGATGAGGAGTATATCTACTTCCCTACCGGTCAGGAATTCTCGATCCTTGAAGGCCATTATTATATTCGCAACTATCCAAAAAATGCTTTTGGCACGCTCTATGAGAGATGGAATGGGCAAGCTCTACGCACTGTCATGCATTGCCAACATCCGCAGCTTCTCAAAGAGCACGCGCATAACTCTACACCCTTGGAGCCAGGAACACCCCATTGGTGCATAATCGTTCACGAGAACAACGTCAGGAATCAGATAAAAGGAAAGCCGGTGGAGCATGGTTACTTCCGGGTTCAAGATTATGAAGCTAATCTCTCCGAGGGCACTCTATAGTGTGTGAAGAAATATATGAAAAATGCCTTCCGCGCTAAGACAGCCCGAACTCAGTCGAAGCTGTCGCTTCCCAGAAATAAAAAACTTACGCAGCGGGTTCGCGAGTGAACTCCCTTTCGGCCGGCAGCTAGGCGAATTGCTTGCCCCCCCAAAAAAGCTTCAGGCAAGCACACCCTATCGTCAAACCTGATACTCACATAATGAATCTTCGCAAAAAGGTAATGGTGGTATTTGGCACGCGCCCGGAGGCCATCAAGATGGCGCCGTTGGTCACCGCATTGAAACAGCACCCCTCGCTACAAACCATCGTTACGGTTACTGCCCAGCACCGGCAGATGCTGGACCAAGTGCTTGACCTGTTCGGTATCACGCCTGATGAAGATCTCAACGTCATGCAGCCGGGTCAGACCCTCTCCGACCTGACCTCGCGAATCATGCACGGCATGGAGCAGGTGATCGCCAAATACGCGCCGGATATCGTGCTGGTGCATGGCGATACCACCACCACCTTCGCCACCTCGCTCGCCGCCTTCTACCAGCGCATCGCCGTTGGGCACGTCGAGGCCGGGCTGCGCACCGGCAACCTTTATTCGCCTTGGCCCGAAGAAGCCAACCGCAAGCTCACCGGCGTACTGGCCAACCTGCACTTCGCGCCGACCGAGCAATCCGCGCAGAACCTGCGCAATGAGAACGTGGACGAAGCCCACATCCACGTGACCGGCAATACCGTGATCGATGCACTGCTGGCGGTGGTCGCGAAGATCCAGCAGACACCCGCACTGGAAAGCGAGCTGGCTGCGCTTTTTCCGTTCCTGGACGCCTCCAAGCGCCTGATCCTGGTCACCGGCCACCGCCGCGAGAACTTCGGCGACGGCTTTGAACAGATCTGCCAAGCACTGAAGGCCATTGCCCAGCGTGGTGACACCCAGGTTATCTATCCCGTGCACCTGAATCCCAATGTGCAGGAACCCGTGCATCGCATCCTAGGCGGGATGTCTGACGTACACCTGATTCACCCCCTGGATTATCTGCCGTTCGTCTATCTTATGAGTCGCTCGTACCTGATCATCACCGACTCCGGCGGCGTCCAAGAAGAAGCGCCGTCTCTCGGCAAACCCGTCCTGGTCATGCGTGACACCACCGAGCGGCCTGAAGCGGTGGCGGCAGGCACGGTAAAACTGGTAGGAACCTCTACGACCAGCATCATCGACCAAACCAACCGGCTGCTCGACGATCCTACGGCTTATGCCGTGATGGCCTTCGCAAACAACCCTTACGGAGACGGCCAAGCCGCCGTCCGTATCTCCGACCTCTTGGCCGAGGACGTACACGATCTCGCAAAAAAGTAGTATGAGCACCAAGAAGCAAATCGATCTCGTCATTGGCACACGCCCGAACATCATCAAGGCTGCTCCTCTCTACAAGGCACTTGCTGCCAGTGAATGGGCCCAGCCGAGGTTGGTATTCCTGCAGCAGCACACTGATCCAGCTCTATCGACGCAGACGATGGAAGACGTGGGCATCGATATCGCTCAGATATCTGCGCTCCCGTTAGAAGGACATGACTATGGAGATCGCTTCGGCTGCATGGTTTCGAGGTATGCGGACTTACTGAGCACTGCAAAACCCGACCTCGTAACAGTCTTTGGCGACGTAGACACGACCCTTGCTGCGGCGATCACAGCCAAACGTGAGCAATGTCGACTTGCCCATGTGGAGGCAGGCCTACGTAGCGGCGACCGCACGATGCCTGAAGAGTTGAATCGTCTTATGGTGGACTCAATCTCTGACCTCCACCTAACCACGACAAACGAAGCTCGGGAGACGCTGCTGCGCGAAGGCCATCGACACAGCTCCGTGCTCTTCGTGGGTAATCTCATGATTGATTCGCTATTGGCAACAGTGGATCCCTCAAATGCGCAACAGCTGCTCTCCATGCTTGGCATTCGAGGCCAGCAGTTCATTCTTGCCACCTTTCACCGCCCGTCCAATGTAGATAGTCGCGAGCAATTACAGGCCCTGATACGCATGCTCTCCCATTTGACACAGCGACTTCCCGTCATCTGGCCAATCCACCCCCGTACACGCGTGGCCCTGCAACGGGAGGGATTGATGCCACACTTGGAAATCCCAAGGTTGAAAATTATCCCTCCTCTGCGCTACAGAGATTTTGTTGGACTTCAGAGCTACGCACGGGCCGTCGTCACGGATAGCGGAGGCATCCAAGAAGAATGTGCAACTCTTGGGATAACTTGCTTGACGATTAGGGATACTACTGAACGGCCTGACACCTTATCTGCTGGCAACGAGCTAACAACACCAACCTTGGCACCAGAACGCTTGGACGACCATCTGCGGAACCCAAATGCGAAGCACTCTCGCACCCCAATCCCGTTTTGGGATGGGCAGGCAGCCGGGCGCATCGAAAGAGCATTTAGAAATTTCATAAAGCAATGATAAAAAAGGAAACTACAACGGCACTTGGCACAGGCTCTGGGGCGTTAAAGGCTCCGGATGTCGCCCTTGGACCGAGGCCATTGGTTTCCGTCGTCATGACCTCATTCAATACTTCTACGTTTGTCGAAGCTGCCGCGACATCGATACTCCGGCAAACTTGGGATAATCTAGAATTGCTTGCCATCGACGATCAAAGCACCGACGACACTTTGCGCGTTCTGCTCAATTTGCAACGCAAGGACCCGCGGGTACGCGTGCTTCTAATGAATCAAAACAGCGGGACTTATGCCGCGCGCAACGCGGCGATGGAGCATGCTAAAGGCGAGGTCATCACGTTCATCGATAGTGATGATCAAGCACATGAAGATCGCCTATATCAGCAATTGGAGGCACTACGCTCACCCGCCATCGTGGCTAGTACTTGTAACTACGAACGGCGCAATGAACATGGACAATTG
Source organism: Stenotrophomonas sp. UBA7606 (assembly GCF_002477705.1). Lineage (NCBI taxonomy): Bacteria > Pseudomonadati > Pseudomonadota > Gammaproteobacteria > Lysobacterales > Lysobacteraceae > Stenotrophomonas > Stenotrophomonas sp. UBA7606. The sequence continues at coordinate 27,286 of NZ_DLJW01000091.1, forward strand.
GTCATGAACCGAGGATTACCCGCCCGACAGGCCCTTATCAGCTTAATGTTCAAACGGACGGCCCTGGACGAGATTGGATGGTTCGACAACGTCCGGTTTGGAGCAGACGACGAGTTTTTCGAGCGTTTGCGCTCAGTCTACGGCAGAGCAGCGCACACCAATGTGGACGCAACTCTTTACACAGCACTGTGGCGACAGGGCTCCCTAGCAAACAACGCTACAGATGGAACCTTTATCTCTCAAGATGGGCCCGAATTTCTCAGTCCCGTCCGTCAACGCTATAAATCCGCATTCACGCAATGGCATCAAGCCAATAAATCCAAAAATATAATTCCTTACATCCCACATCGCCCACAAGGGCGAGCTTTCAATTATTGAAACTGTAAAGACCCGTCACTTTCCACTCAGGCCAAGCGACTGATTTGGCGGCATATACCGCGGCCGGGGGTTTCCGAGTAATGCAGATAGCCGTCATTCTCACTTTTTCTCGGAAAGAATCGCACGGAAATCCTCTGCAAAATCTCGGGCAAAGGTCGCCGTCAGGTGATGCGCATCTCGCCAAACCAAAGTGCTACCCAGTGCAGCCGGACAGGTTTCACCAGGACATATCCGCCGGTCAAAATCTATAATCTCGACACCAACGTTCGCGGCTGCAACCCGTAATGGATCAACACGTGCAAGTAAAGGCGCACTGGGTCTCCCGCAGTCTTCCAGACTTGCGCCGCGACGCGACAGGCATTCCGGCACGTCAACTCCCATACGTGGCGTGTCACCGATGACTACGACACGAATCCCCGCATCACGAAGCTTCCGCAACATTTTTGCGTGGCCTGAAGCGAGAAGCTCGGCATTATTTTCCGGAGTCGCGCCCTCCGCGTACTGAACACGAGATAGTGAAACAAAAACTATCTCTGGCTTGTTGGAAAGTAGGTCATTAATCACCTTCTGTGCCCATTCATAGCAAGAGGAGTAAACAGCCCCAGCCTTGCCGAGCAGCACCCGTTGTTCCGAGAACGCGCATGCGGACTTTGTATGGGAAACCAGCTGGAACTCGTTTCCAGCCAGCAACTCCTCAAATGCAGGCACCCACTGCGCAGCGTGGGAATCTCCCACAATAGCGATCTTCCGAAGCGCGTGCTCGTTCCCGTACACACAAGGAATCGGATCAGAACTTCGTTGATCCACGTGGCAACCCTTCGCATAGATACTGGAGTTGTCCGCGCGCGCTTCACTAGGCCTGGGGCGCAGTGAATCCATCGCCGTCACCGAGGCCACTGCCCCCGCCGGAACCGGGTCCGACGCAACTACTTCTATGTGCTTGGCCAATTCGTTCTGGAATGAGGACAACATGGTGCGCACATACGTTGCGGTCAGGTGATTAGAATCACGCCAAACCAGTACGTTGCCCACATACGGTTCGCATCGGGCAGGGCCACAAATCTTATCGGAAAAATCCATTACGGCGGCCTCAGACCGCCGCGCAGCGCCCAGAAGAGGTTCGTACCGACCGAGCGCATCCGAACGCGAGACGCCGCACGCGCTCACACCGGATGTCGATACACACTCGGGAATGTTTCGCTCCATTCGCGGCGTATCCCGAATAACAATCACCTTTCGACCTTCCGCACGCAGCCCCTGCAGCAGCTCAAAGACCCCGGCTTCAAGCATCTGATTACTCTGCTCACGCCCCTTTGCTTCGGCCGCCATATAGGAATGGGACTGTGCAAAAATTACCAGTTCGGCACTATTCTTCAAAAGCTCTTGCTTGAGCGCCCGATTCCACTCTTGGCAGGCGTCATAGGCCTGACCATCCCTCCTAAGAACCATCACGTCGCCAAGTGGACAAGATGACTTGAAATAGGTCACCACCTCAAAATTGGATTGCTTCCCAGTCTCAGCCAGAGCGGGCAACCACTGCACAGCGTGAGAATCACCAGCGAGCACAACCTTACGTTTCGCACCAACCGCTCCATAGCTGCAGGTATTCAAGGTGGCGTGACGCTGCCCAGTAATGCACCCGTCTGCGTACGCCTTTGGCACATCATCCTTCGCAGAAACCAATTCAGGAATCGCGGCAACGTCGTACTTCCTGGACTGCTCCGTACCATTTACAAGCGCGGCCGCACCCGGGTGATTAACATCTACACTCGCCACCACCTCAATCTCCGTCGCCACGCCGCGGACAGCTGGCTGCGCCCTCAACGCCCATGCTATGGCGATAGTAGTGCCGGAGATGGCGATGCCAAACAGGAAAGTTCGAAGATTAGTACGCAACCATGAAGCGTCGCGGGTTGAATCTTCGATCAAAATTTTGCTAGTGAAAGCCAAAGCAACCGATACGCCTGCTGCAACAAGCATATCAACTCCATCCAGATCTCGACCTGTGATTGCCTTGAACAAGATAATGACTGGCCAATGCCATAGATACAACGAATAAGAAATGTCACCCAGAAACTGCATTGGCGCCGTGCGTAGCAACATACCTGCGCCATACCTGCCCCCGCTGCCACCGGCACATATCAACATAGCCGCGCCAACAACCGGAAACATCGCGACCCAGCCAGGGAAGGCCACGGTTGCGTTGATCAGAAACAACGATCCTATGATTGAGAAAAGCCCCATCCAGCCGATAAAGCCGCGCAGTCTGGGATTCCAATCTTTCCAGCCAACCCATGATGCAAGCAGCCCACCAACGGCAAGCTCCCAAGCGCGCGCTGCAGTGGAGAAGTACGCCAGCCCCGGCTCGACACGAGTGATGTAAATGCAGTATGCAAACGATACAAAAAATACAACACCGCACAAGAGCTGATAAACCAAGCGCGCGTTCCGCCTGAGCCCTTTGAATAGCAGGAACATCAGACCCAGCAAAAGCGGCCAAAAAATATAATATTGCTCTTCCAGCGACAATGACCAGAAATGTTGCAATGGCCCAGGTGAATTATCTGCCGCCAGATAATCAACTGCCTGGCCCGCCAGCCACCAATTCTGCAAATAAACAGTACTGGCGATGACCTCATTTAGAGTGCTTTCGCGGACGACACCGGGAAGGTAATTGATGCATGCGACTATCGACAGCATTACCAATGCAGCAGCTGGCAGAAGACGACGGACTCGGCGACCGTAAAAACGAGCCAACGAAACGGTGCCACCATTTTCTTGTTCACGAAGCAACAGCCCGGTGATCAGGTATCCAGAGATTACAAAAAAAACGTCGACACCGACGAAGCCGCCTGGCAGCCAAGTGATACCGAGATGCGTCAACACGACTGCAACCACCGCGATAGCGCGCAACCCCTGAATTTCTAGACTAAAGCCACCGGAAGCGTGCTTCATTTCTGTTTCCTATCTACGAAAATGGCGCCGCGTCTCACAACACGGCGCCTGCCAATGGCAAAAATCAAAGGCGGCGAGTAATAGTCGCCTTAACCGAGGCGCCTGCAATCTCAGCCGATTCCTTGCGCTTTGGCTGTGAAAGAGTAATGCCAATGATCTCTTCCCCTTTCTTAAAGTTGACGGTCAGATCATTCTCAGCTTCCTTCGCCCGGCCAGCAGTGAAGCCCGCAGACGTCAACGAGGTGGTCAGTGCCGTCACCAGTTGCTCGCGCGCGACATTCGCGAAAACGATTTCGACCTGGCGACGCATCTTCCCAGAAGACCCTTTCAATTCCTGGTCGCTGATCACTTTACCTTCAGCGGCCACCGATGCGTCAACGACAACCAAGGCGGTGGAAGCCGAACTAACCGGGCTTTCTGTCACAGCGGCCGCAACAGGCGTCGCCTCCCCCCCGGCGTCGACCTTCGGCTCATCCTTCCCAGAACAGCCCGCAACTGAGAGACAAACTGCGGCAGCAAGGACACCAACATATTTAATGCGCATACTCAACTCCAACATTAATAAAAATTAAATTACATCCTGAACGGAACCAGGCGAGAGAATACGAGAAATCCTATGACCAAATACCGAATATCCACAGTTTCTGCTGACAAAAGAGTACCCCGCCCGAACCCGCTCTGCATAGAACTTGGAATCTTCCTGCAAACGCTCCAACATGGGTCGCACTTGTTCTGGAGTTACATACAAGGCTGCTTCACCAAAAACCGGTTCGAAACGCGCCGGAAGCAGCACTGGCAATCCCTTTGCCATCGCCTCCATAGGTGCGCGTCCAAATGCCTCGATAAGATCCTCATGAGGGTAATAGACGTACACATTTGCCTCCCCCAAGAAGCTCTTTACATCAGTGGAATCAAACTCTTGCACTTCCCAATTCCCAGGAACCTCACCAAGGAGCGCTATCGCCTTCTCGGCACCTCCTAGGATACGAACTCCGAACGGTGCCCCAACACAGTACGCTGCGCGAATCATAGATGCATCCTCAGGCCATTTGTCTATATGGTCCCTTGAATGCCGCGCAAGGATGATCGATTTCTTTATATCGGGGACTTCGCCCATCCTCCATGCTTCCGTGTCAATCATCGGCATCCAGTCAAAATCGGTAAGCTCCGCTGCTTCACACAAGTTCACCGCGATCGCGCGGATCACAGGCGAAAGCGGTGCAAACTTTGGCATGACCCCAAAAACTCTGCTGAAATTTTCGCGCACCACATTAACGTCATAAACGAGTCGCCCTCCCTCACTACGGGACATAGGGGCCTGATTCATGATTATGACACCAGCTTTTGTTTCCACCTCCGGAACGATGTCCGGTACATCCATCAAAATACCGGGGTGGTTAACGAGGACAATGTCACAGCTAACTTGCAACCCAGGCACCACCACCTCGGCTTCCGCTTCGGCAATTGCTCGCAGAATCTTTGGATTAGCGGCATTCTCAACATGCGCCAACATCGGCCAATGCAGGACACCAATACGCATCCCCGCCTTTCGTGCAGCTATGATCATCCCGATGTTTGAGCCGGTAGTTCCACCCGGAAATGAAAGGTCCGTAACCAGCAACACATCCAATTTTATTTCTGTTCGCTTGTCCGGAAGCAACGTGGCCGCTACCGGGAAACGTCGCAGCCCTGGCTCACGAACTGTAACCCCAGCAGCCTGCCAAGCCGAATAGAACTCCTTGTACTGACGACGAACACCATAGCCGACCGTCGCGATACTGGTTGACCCAGACTGCGTCAACGAGTCTTGACGACCAAGAATGAGAGTCAACGGCACGCCCCGGGCGATGCCTCGGCGAGGAGTTGCAAAATGCTGTAAGAATCGGGCAACCAGCTCGGAATCGCCTCCGACCCGGACTTCGTCCCAGCCGCCCAGCTCCAAAAGATCCATACGGCGCATGAGAAACGAGGAAGTATTCATTACAAACATCGACCCGTTTGCACGCTTGGTGATGACCTCGACATCCTCGGTCACTCGAACCCCATACGTGAAGTTGGCGCGCTGCTGGTTGTCCAGCAAATCCTCCATCTGGAAACTGATACGTTCTGGGTGAGACCAATCATCTGAATCGTGCACCATCACGTACTCGCCCTGTGCCTTTGACAGAGCGTGGTTGCGCGACACATAGGCCCCCCCGTTCCGCTCATTCCGAAACACTCGTATGCGAGGATCTTCCCTCGCCAGGGCCTGCAATACTTCGAATGTATTGTCCTCACTGCAGTCATCAACAACCACAATTTCTAGATTCCGCCACGTCTGTGCCAGCAACCCGCCGATAGCGACTCCAATTACCCCGGCAGCGTTGAACGCGGGCATCAACACGCTCACCAAAGGACCATCCGCTCTACGCGCTGGCGCGCTAGACTTTGCCGAAACAACACTCCCTATTCTGGAGAAAAAGCTACCTTCGCCGCCCTTAAGGTAAAGCGGACTGAAGCCATTATCTTCGAAAGGTCGCGACAAGGCCGTCAGCCAGTTCCGCACACCCAGCTCCGTGTCCGCAGTCAGTCGCAGGACATTCGCTCGAATCAAATTCCGTTCCGAGCCAAGCACGTTGTCATTACGCCACTGTTTCAGGAGACGGCGAAGATTATCGATCTCCCCAAGATTCAGTAGCGCGTCGGCACGGAGAATTCGACTTTGCCTATCCAAGGCTTCCGGCAGTTCCAAGTCCCCGCCCAGAAACGAATCCATCAAAGCAAGGTGTCCCATCGCTCCTTCAAAATTTTTTGAACTGGAGCACTTGAGGGCGAGTGCCCAGCTGGCGGCGATACGACGGCTTCGTGACGCGTTAGCATCCCACTCAACTGACTTCAGTTGCTTCTCTACACCGGTGGAAAAACCATTATTTGCCCTAGCGACTAAACGCTGGATCTGGCGAGACGGCTCAACAATTTTCTTCGCCGCCCGATCAAATGAAGATGCCTCGCCGCCGGAGACAGGCAAATAATACTCAGCCTTTGCTAGCTGCTGAGCGCTGAGCGTAATCAGGCGCTTCTGCCGCAGCAGCACGAGAAACAATCCCGCAAAAACCAGGGAGATTGCCGCGAACCATGCAAACACGTCGATGAAGGACGAACTTGACAACATGGAAAAAGCCGCCAGAACCGCGACGCCTATCCAAGCAAGCAAAAGCACCGACTCCCATTTTGTAAAGCGTCTCACGCCATACCTCCTTCTACTTTCTTGGTACTCAGTTCCATTGATACAGCCTTGTCCTTTCACCGATATTGCCATAGAACTCAAGTTTGTCGTTCTCACGGAGCCAGCGCTTGGCGATTTTCGATTCTGCAATCCGATCCGCATCGTCGAGAACCACGAGCGCGCCATCATGCAGGTGATCCCTTAAAACCGGAATCGCTGGATATCGCGCGGCGGGGCCACTCTTCGCCGGCGGCCCGTCCACCAGGACTATGTCGATAGCGTCAACGTCCTCGAACATGTCAATGCAATACCAGTTGAAGGTCTCTTCACCGATATTCACTGGCCGCAAAGGAGCTAACCGAGTTTCAGCGTAATGCTGCAACCCGTGCTGGCGCAAAGCGGCCTCGGTCCTGTCCCGAAATTCGCTCAAGTGATCTACGGAGATGATCTTGCCGCCACCAGCCTTGCGCAGTGCATAACCTATCCATAGAGTCGAAGCGCCACCTCCCAACTCGACAACGAGCTTTGGCTTTCTCTCCAATATTAACTTCACGATACCAAGCACCGATACCGGCTCCATCGCCCATCCCCCCAACAATGCAACAGGATGATCGACATCCAGAACGCGCCTTAGTTGCAGCAACGCCTCAACCTCCTGCACGATCTCGACCTTCATGGGTCCGAAGCCTCGACGCACCAAACCTCTGAGCCAATGCTCATCAACTGTAGTGGCGAGCAATTTTTCCCTGGCGTCGTGAAACTCCCCAGCGAGGACATCAAGCGCCTGGTGCAACTCCACATTCTGTTCCTGGGTCGAAGCGGCCAAATCATCAACGCACCCTTCGATAGCACGTGCAGATGTATCTATCCTTTCACTTATCGAACGCGCCACACCTGCCATTTCCGTGAACTGCGGGATAAGACCTCCTGCTAGCTGGGCAATCCCTTGTTCAATCTTGAGGATCCCCTCCTCGGCATTTCGTGCAACCAAGGTCTGTCCATCCAAGAGATCTGACAACGACCCGCGCACCAAAGAGTTCACCTCGCTTATGGCGTTGTCGAGTGCCGCCATTTCCTTCTCAAACAATGCCAAATCACGCTCCATCCGCTGATGCAGATCAGAGAATCCAGCATCGCCACTTACTCGCAACATGTACAATCGCTCGCTTACGCCCCCCAACTTCTCGTTGTGAAGCGCCAAATCGGCTGAAACAGCTTCGAACAACTGGGACAAAGTTTGCTCTATGCGACTTGCATCAGTAGCCGATGTCTCCTGTATCAAAGCAAGGTCGCGTCGCATCGAAGCATTCAAGCCATTCATTCGAACCTGGCCATTCTCTACAATTGCAATCAAGTTACGTACACAGTCTTCGTTGCGCTTGACGATCATGGCCCCCATTTCATCCATATTCCGATGCACGGAGGAAGCCAACCCAAGAATGTCCGCAGCTAGAGCATTGTGCGCCTTGCCAAGCTGGTTGCCGGCATCGGAGACAAATTCTTCCACCGATGAAAGCTGGCCACTAACACTCGCTATTCCGCTGGCGACTCCCAGCATGCGCTGATCGATGCCAGAAAGCTTAACTTGAGCACTCGAAACCCGCTCAAGTAATCCCGAAACCACTCCATCTGCATTCAATAGATGTCCTTCAACTGCTGACAAACGCTGCCCCAGTTCGGACAAATCCTGAGCCAAACCACATATTCCGCTTGCGAGTTGCTCGTGATGATCTGTTGCGGTCCTGCCGATAGCGGCAGCCATGACCGCCGCCATCCGCTCTTTCTCCGCCAGATCGTCCAAGCGTGAGCGCAGATCCATCATCTCCCGTCCCAAACCTGCAGTGACAGTCGAAACAATGTCAGCCTTAGCCTGATAAACACTATTCTGCACTGCCATAACTAGGGAGCATAGAAAGCCAAAAGCCGAGACAGACGCCAATATTGCAAACAAGAGCCGCAGATCGCCGTCAACGATAAATATCGCGACACAGCAAAGCAGCACGAAGGAAAGCAGTGCAATGCTTCCTCCGAGCTGAAACTGAGGGCGACTCAAAATTCTTTGCAATGAGTTCACGCCGGTCGACCCCTCGTAGAAAATTAGAGACGCGAAGTATTTTCGGACAAAGGCAAGACGCCCTTCACGTCAAAAACAATGCCATTGGCCTTCAAGTAGTCGCTCACCTTTGCATCAGCAGCGAGGAACTGATGATGGGCAACTGCGAGAACGACAGCGTCATAGTCGCCAAACTTCGGATCTGCAACTAGCTCGACACCATATTCATGATTGGCCTCTTCTGCAGACACCCAAGGGTCGTATATGTCGATCTGGGCGTTTATCCCGCCGAGCCCCCTCACCAAATCGATCACCTTTGTATTCCGCAGGTCCGGACAATTTTCCTTGAAGGCGAATCCGAGGACCAGAATTTTGGAGCCAACAACGTTGATTCCGGCGCCAGCCATACTGCGAATGATACGGGAAGCGACATGATCACCCATATCATCGTTGATACGACGTGCAGCAAGAATCAATTCCGGATTATACCCAAGCATCGTCGCTTTGTGTGCGAGATAATACGGATCGACGCCAATGCAATGCCCCCCAACAAGCCCCGGCTGGAAGCGCATAAAATTCCATTTCGTTCCAGCAGCAGCCAAAACCTCCTGGGTATCGATGCCGATGCGATGGAAAATGCGAGCCAGCTCATTCATCAAAGCAATATTCACGTCTCGCTGAGTGTTTTCGATGACTTTAGCTGCTTCTGCGACACGAATAGAGCTGGCCTTGTGAGTTCCAGCCTCGATGATCATTCGATAAAGATCATCCACATAGTCCGCGACCTCAGGAGTCGACCCGGCAGTTACCTTCATAATCTTCGTAACCGTCCGCTCCTTGTCGCCAGGATTGATGCGCTCAGGACTGTAGCCACAGAAGAAGTCGACATTGAACTTCAAACCGGAGGCCCTCTCCAGAACCGGGACGCATACTTCCTCCGTCACACCGGGATAGACGGTCGATTCGTAGATAACGATATCCCCCCTCTTCAAAATCGAACCAATCGCGGCGCTCGACTTCAGCAACGGATCGAAATCGGGTTGTCTCGCATTATCGATAGGAGTAGGGACTGTGACGACGAAAACATTGCAATCTTTAAGGTCCGCAAGCTCATGCGTGTAAGAAAGATACTGTGCAGAAGCTAGAAGTTCCGAGCTGGTTTCGAGGGTTCGATCTATACCAGCAACGAGCTCATTGATTCGGCCGCTATTGATGTCGAACCCAACCACCGGAATCTTCTTACCAAACGCCACAGCCAGTGGAAGACCGACGTAACCCAATCCAACGATGGCGAGACGAGTTGATGAAATATCCATTTAAAATCCTTATCTATTAGAAATCAACTAAACCGAGCACTTCAATCTCAAGATCGGTAATTATACTAAATTCACTTTGCGATCTAACCCGCTTCGCGGCGGCACGCGACATGTCCGTAAAGAGAGCAGGATTCCTGACAATTTCAAGACAAGCCTGAACCATTGCTTCGACATCTTCTGGTTCACACACCATTCCACAGGTCTCATCAACAAACTCCGGCACCCCCCCAATCTTTGAAGTAACGGGAACCAGACCCGATGACATCGCCTCATCACGACTGACGCCTTGAGTATCACCCCGGGTGGGAACCAAGAACACCCCGTGATTCCGATGCAAAGCAGAAATTTCCGCTGGTGCAAGAAATTCGCGCCGAAGAATTACATTGGAATACTGCCTCAAAGAACTGAAGTTCTCTTCCCACAGCTCTCCATCCCCAACCAAAGTAAAAGTCATGCTTGTGAATTCGGGATAAAAGGCTAGGCGGTGGATCACCGCAGCCACCAAATCATTGGCATAAATGCGAGTGGCGTGCGGCCTGATCGAAAGAAATTTAAACCTCTGATCCGAAGGCTTGGAGAGGTAAGTAAATACATCCGTATCGATAGGATTGTGTATTACTCGCCAAGCACCGATAGGCAACTCGGCCTCCACATCCTCTCTAGCCTGCACAGAGAGATTCTGAGACACAAATACCAGTTCCAGCTTCGCTGGAAAGTCAGCAAACCGTCTCTGCCAAAAACGCTTCCGCGACTGACTTTGCATCTCCGCGTGCGCTGCCGAAATCTCATCTCTGTAATTGAAGATGCGCCGTTTCGAGGACTGTATCTCAGCGCCGTGAACCCAAACAACGCTTCGCGTGTGCTCAACCGCCTCGGAAATGCCTTCCCACAACTCCTCGTCAAGAAAGTGCACAGCCACCGCTGAGTGGCCGGACAACCTAAGCGTTGAACGCAGAGTTGCAGCATCACACACGATGATCGGTACGCCATCATACTCGTACGCGTGCTTCGGCAAATGAGAAGAAACCCACACCACATCAACTCCGATACCGCGCCGTAGATAGTTCTTTACGCGAGTATGGACGAATGCATTCCTGTACAGGTCTTCCGAGCGGGGATATCCATTCACGACCACTAGCAACCGTCCTTTGCCAGGAAGCACTAGCGGCACCGGCAAGCCATCGCCAATAACCAACGCACTCACATATCCGACATATGGCCCCTCAAGACCTACCGCAAGCCGATAACAAGAAACGGAGATATCACTCGGCACTGTTATAGTCGTTTCCGGCAACAAACGATATCGCCTACCAACGGTTAGATTATCACCCAGCAATTCGTCAAGGTAAAAATGACATGAAGCACTCAACGCCGCCTGCAGTCGCACATGGGTTTCTTTTCGCCCATCATGCAAACTTGATGCAGAAAATGGCCTGGAGAACGCCGCTTCCGCAATTCCTTTCGCGAGCTTGCTGACCAATTCCATTGAACCATTCTTTGAAGCAATGGATATCTGCGCAGGCAGGCTGATTCCGTCGAACAACGCAGCCAACGTTTCCCCCGAAAGCTCTGCCCCCCCCTCGCAATCCACTGCTTCAGCCATCTCGCGAACAAAAGACTCTAGCTCGGACAAAGACAACCCCTCGCCGCCTCCGGCAATGCCAATTTCTGGAATGTTATCTTCCAGAGACGACTCCCGATAAGATTCGCGATCGGTCGAAAGCAAGCCTTCGCCCACGAAATGACCCTGCTCCGTATTCGCGAGCAGTTCACCAGCAGTAAACGGCCAGAAACGGGCTTTGGCCAAGGACCTGCGCCAGGCCAACCGATCTACACGTCGGTAATCCAAGCCTTCACCGACCAGAGCAAGGGTTCCAGCCCGTGAGCTCATGAAGCAAGCCTTTCCAACTACTTCCCCTTGCCTGAACTTCAAACAGTCCACAAGGTCCGACAGGTAGTAGGAACCGTAACAATCATCAACCGACCACAACGCAACCAAGCTGTCCGGAAAGAGCCTTTCCAAAGGCTGCTCCAGCTCATTTGCGTGCAATCTTCCGACTGCGGCGGGCAAAATCAGATTATCCGAGCACGCGACCTGCAAATTGACACGAACCCTTTTCTGTCTTTCAACCATCCTCATCAATCTTGCGAGCTGCGCTGAATCCGATACGCGACAGATAACAACGATCTCGCGCAATGCCGATGGTGAAGATCCGCCTCCCAACTGTCGAAAAATGGTACCCAGACGGGTAGACCAAGTGAACTCAGCAAGCACCTTCCGCATAGCTAGCAAACGACGGGCCCTGATATCCAACTCGTCGGGATTCTCCAGCTCTGTCATGGCCCAATCAAGTGCTGTGTGCCCGTCGTCCGTGATTCTGAACAAATCACCAAACATCAATCGAAGCGCACGCGAATAGTTACTGTACACCGACGTATTCGTACAAGCGAGCTCCAGAGCACGACGCGCGAACATACTTGAACTTTGTTTGATAGTATTCAGCGTCAGCCCAATTTGGCTACCGCGGTACAAAGCCGGCGTCTTTTCATAGGCCACTGCCGGCCAAAGGAATCTCGAAAAATGCTGTGGATAGCGTCGCTGCAGGCCGCCTTTGCCATCATTACGATCATGAATCCGGAAAGGCCCCGCCAAGGAAAGCGCCGTGGCTAGCTTATAAAAATCAGTACAGCGCTGCGTCAGATAGCCATACCACGCCCCGGCGAAAAAGCTGCCATTCTCACGAGACTCGTTCGCGTCCGCAAAAGGATGGTGCAGCTGAGGCTGGGCAGCGAAAGGCAGTAAGCTTATTCGCGAGTGCCCCAACTTGCGTCGATACTCGGGAATTGATTCCGCGTCGGTTGTGAATACATGCTCGAATAGAGATGCTGTTTGAATGAATGCTTCGAAATGAAGAGGATCCTCTTTATTCCAGAAGTAAGCCGGCAGACCAGCATGACGGCAACTCAAAGCCAAAGAGGCGATTTCCAGTCCAGCAGATACAACTTTCCCTTCCCATTCGCCTTGCAGCCCCGTCCAAGCCGACTCTACAAACACCAAATGCGGTCGAAAAGTGCGAAGCTGTTCAGCCCAGTTTTGCGGGTCTAGCATGCATACTTCGCATTCCATTGACAGGCTATCCCACGTAAACCGATCACAAACGAGCGCGATGCGCAGTTTCGAGATATCAAGGGGTAAATCATTTGGCGCAGGAACTTCTACCAGCTCTCCCGCAATGTTGGCTCCCACCACGCTACGCTCTTTAGGCCCGGCTTCGGGAAGCGCGGCCAGTACGGACGGGTCCTGGGTAACACCCTTGTTGCGACGGACCCGACGCTTAATAAGCCGGAAAGCTATACCCGGCCAAGTTCCGAGGCGCCGCGGATTGCGCGAAGTGTCAACCAATAGTCTACCTAGACGATAAGCATCACTTGCGCGTAGTGCTTCAAGTTCTTTCTGCAATGCCCCGATGCTGCCCTTCAAAATGGCGTAGTGCTGGATACCGCTTGCATCATCCGCAGACTCGGAAAGCTGCTGTTCCAGAGTTTGGATCCGAAGAATTGCTTCAAGCAAGCGATGCTCCAAGTCACGGCGGAGTGAATTCACGGCGCAACCTCGGCGATTCTCTGCCCGATGATCGTACACAAATGAGCGCTCCAGCTTCGAGCAAGCTGTGGCCAAGCGTACGCCACAGCGTTGTCGGCATCGACCGCTCGTTGCCCCAACTTTCCGGCCCTTTTAAGATCTTTCATCTCCTGCAGTGCCTGTTTGATCGACGCCTGCTCTGACACCATATCCCATCCGGCGCCCATACTCATAAGCATCTCGCCGGTGGCATCTCGGAGCTCGCCGCGCAGATGGAGGATCGGCTTGCCGGCGCCAAGGTACTCGAATACCTTCCCTGGAACCTGGACTGGATCGGCATTGGCGAGGTTGACGAGAACATCACAGCACCGCTGAGCTGCCAGCGCTCCGCGGTGCGGCATGAACCCAACAAGCCTAATGCTCTGAGGTGCTGACTCTGCGGCCATGATCAAGTAATCGGGGGCACTGACAGTAGCTACAGTCAGACGAACTCCAGGCACCGATCGCACCGCACTCAAAACCTCTTCGGCACGCCGGAAGCTATAGAAGCTACCTGTATAGAGAAGTTCCAAGATCGACTCATCGAAATCGAGCATTTGATCCTGCGGAAGCATTATGAAACCAGGATCGAAACCCTGCGGCATCACGTGAACTTTATCCTCAGGAATCATGTGGCGCAGCTTAAGGGTTCGAGCTGCGCTTTCCGTGGTCACACTGATCATTACCGCAGCGTCGCAAACCGACCGCTCCAGCGCACCGGCTTGCATCCGCCATTTTTCGGGGGTGTAAGGCGCCAAAACGGGGTCGCCCATGTCGACCACGAGCAGCAAGCCTCGCTTTGCCGCAGCCAATCCCACCGGCAACGAACAAGCTGGCTCATGTGATGCAATAACCGCATCTGGCCGCCGTTTAGCCACCACCGCTTCAAGCACTTCTATAGCTGGCCCGACCCATTCAACCCGATAATCGGGAAATACTTGGTTGGACACAATGGACTTGGCCTTTTCAGCCAGAACACCCTTCCAATTGAGCCCTCCACCAAGCCCCAAAGATGCTTCAAGCCGGCGGCGAAGCCTGCCCTTCCAGTTAAGGCTGGATATACCAGCAGGTGCTCGAATCAGCCCAGTCGTATTCACCGGCGCATCGACTGATGAGGTATCCCGACGTGCACGCCCCCGCAGCAGCCTGGAGAAGCGTCCCGGATCAACCCTGTGGACAGCCACTTCTTTGGGCAAGCTTGGCAGTCCTCCAGGCCCATTGTCAGGGATATCGGGCGCAATCACTTCCACAGTGTGCCCCGCCAACGACAACTCCCTCACCAAATAAGCCCAGCGCAAGGATTGCGGCGAAGGCACAGGAGGAAAATCGTACGCGATCAGCAACAAATGCATGAGCTCACTCACTCGCCTGTTGGGCAACTTCCGGAGTCCGCAGTACCTGCTGGAACTGAGCAAGCACCTCCTTCACCGGCCCCGCGCAATGAATCCGCCCACCATCAAGCAGTATTGCCTTGGTACAGACATTTTCCATCAATTTGAAATTGTGGCTAGCCAACACAACGATCTGAGCACTATCCACGCGAGAGCGAATGCGCTCCTGCGCTTTTTTTACAAACCCTGCGTCACCGGTGCCAATCCACTCATCCATGATCAGTATTTCGTGCTGAACGGCGGTAGCCAATGCAAACCCCAAGCGCATCCGCTGTCCAGAAGAAAGCGTTCGCAACCGATCTCCCGCCTTCGCGCTCAGCTCTGAAAATTCAAGAACCTCATCCACGATGGCATGGGCTTGCTTTGCCCGGAGCCCCATGGCGATGCCACGCAGAAGGATGTTCTCCACCACAGTGGCCTCTTGACTAAAGCCCAGAGAGAGATTGAGTAGCGCCTGACGGCGACCAGACATCTGGAGACTTCCACTGGTTGGGGGATAGGCACCGACAAGTACACGCAGCAACGTAGATTTTCCTGCGCCATTTCGTCCTAATACAGCCAATCTCTCGCCTGATTCGAGATTGAAACTGATATCCCGCAACGTCGGGCGCATCACCCGCCTGGGTGGCTGGAACGCAGCTTGCATCAATACGCTAAGGCTAGCCTTGAGACTACGCTGTTCCTGAGAGTAAACAGGCAGATCCAGACTAACCTTGGCTGCCCGCAGATAGATATTCGAACTCATATCCACACCGGCACGAAACGTGCATATCGACGATACACAATGGAGGCGATCAACCACCCACCGAGCAACATCAACGTCAAATAAAGAAACGTTGAATTCGCGATGGGCTCGCCCAACAGCGGCGCCCTGACGCTCTCTACCATGTGATAAAGAGGATTAATACGCGCTATGGTTCCACGAACAGTGCCAAGCGGCGCCTGACTGCCGAACCAGATGATTGGCGTGAACAGGAACGCGAACATCAAAATGCTTCCGATCAGCTCATGAACGTCCTGCAGCCGCGCTCCGAGCACGGCGACAATCGCCCCCATCCAGCCAATATTCAAAAGCACCAAGAAGAAACAAGGTATCGCGATAATCAGACCTTCCCAACGGAAGGTCGAACTTATTATCAGTGCCACAACAATCGCCGGCAGCGCCATGACGAAATAGAACATCGCCTTGGCAACCACTCGCAGAATGTAATCCGTCAATCTGACTCGCCCATCCAAGATAAAACTGGAATGACCAGGCAGCGTCGTAGTGCACTCACTCAAACTGATCGTGATCAGCCGGAACACCACATAGCCAATACCCAGATGAGGAATGAACATCCCCGGCTCATGCCCCTGCAGGTGCCCGAAGAAGCCGCCAACACCGAACATATAAATGACGGCCGGGCACAACGCCCAGAACAGCCCCAACCGCGAGCGCCGGTACTTGGTTACCAACTCCAACCAGGTGGAATAAGTCCAAAAGCCCGGGTTACGGAAGCTGTCGATGTAATCACCGATAAGCGAACGACTCATCCGGCCAGCGCCTGCTCAAGGTCCGCACGCAGATCCGCCACAGCTTCAACCCCCACGCTCAAGCGCACCAGCGCATCACTGATGCCCAGCTGGTTACGGCGCTCCACCGGGATCGAGGCATGCGTCATCACCGCCGGATGATTGACCAGACTTTCCACACCGCCAAGCGACTCGGCCAGGGTGAACAGCTCCGTGCGCTCGCAGAAACGCTTGGCCGCTTCGAAGCCCCCTTTGAGCACGATAGAAACGATGCCGCCGTAGCCGACCATCTGCTTGCCCGCCAATTCATGCTGCGGGTGTGAAGGCAGCCCCGGATAAATCACGTTCTCCACTGCCGGGTGGGTTTCCAGCCACTGCGCCAGTTCAAGCGCATTGGCGCAATGCGCCTTCATGCGCAGCGGCAGAGTCTTCAGGCCACGCAAGGCCAGGAAGCTGTCGAATGGCCCCTGCACACCGCCAATGGAGTTCTGCAGGAAGGCCATCTGCTCGGCCAGATCGGCGTTGTCGCCAACCACCACCATGCCGCCGACCATGTCGGAGTGACCATTGAGGTACTTGGTTGCGGAGTGCAGCACCAGGTCCGCGCCCAGTTCCAGCGGCCGCTGCAACATCGGCGAGGCGAAAGTGTTGTCCACCACCACGATCAGGCCATGGCGCTTGGCAACGGCGGCGACCGCAGCGATGTCCACGATCTTCAACATCGGGTTGGTCGGGGTTTCGATCCACACCATTTTGGTGGTGGGCGTGATCGCTGCCTCGAAGGCTGCCAAGTCAGTCAGGTCGACGAAGCTGAAATCCAGCCCGGCCGTACGCCTGCGTACGCGCTCGAACAGGCGGAAACTGCCGCCATAGATGTCATCCATCGCCACCACGTGGCTGCCGGCGTCCAGCAGCTCGATCACGGTGGAACTGGCGGCCATGCCCGAGGCAAAGGCAAACCCGCGGCTGCCACCTTCCAGCGCGGCAACGCAGCGCTCGTAGGCAAACCGGGTGGGGTTGTGGGTACGCGAATACTCGAAGCCCTGATGCTCGCCCGGGCTGGACTGCGCATAGGTCGAGGTAGCGTAGATCGGCGGCATTACGGCGCCGGTGCTGGGGTCGGGCGATTGCCCGCCGTGGATGGCCAAGGTGGCAAGCGACAAGCTGCGCTCGCCGTCCTGGCTGCGTGAATGCTGATCCGTCATGGCTACTTCCAGCTAAAGAGGCCGGATTCTACCAGCCTCGTCTGAATATTCTGGTTGGACGCCCGCAGAGCGCCCTCGGAAATCACTGAGCCCTGCGACGCAGGTAGTTGAGCAGATCGATCCGGGTGATCAAACCGAGGAAGGCATCGCCGTCAGTGACGATCGCCACCTGGCCACGGTCGAACACCGGCAGCAGGGCTTCGATCGGGGATTTGACGTCCAGCCGGTCCAGCTTGCTGACCATGGCCACCGACACCGGGTCCCGGAAGCGGGCTTCGTCGCCGTAGACATGCAGCAGCACATCGCTCTCGTCGATGATGCCGACCAGCTGGCTGCCTTCCATCACCGGCAACTGCGACACGTCGTACAGCTTCATGCGCTGGTAGGCGGTGGTCAGCAGGTCGGTCGGCGCCACCACCACGGTGTCGCGCTGGCTGTAGGGCCGCAGGATCAGGTCGCGCAGGTCCCCGTACTGGGGGCGCTCCAGGAAGCCGTTGTCCAGCATCCAGTAATCGTTGTACATCTTGGACAGGTACTTGTTGCCGGTATCCGGCACCAGCACCAGCACCTTCTTCGGCGTGGTCTGCTCGTGGCAGTACTTCAGGGCGGCAGCCAGCAGGGTGCCGGTGGACGAACCACCAAGGATGCCTTCCTTGCCCAGCAGTTCGCGGGCGGTGTGGAAGCTCTCGGCATCGCTGATGGCATAGGCCTTCCTGACCCGGCTGAAATCGGAGATGCCCGGCAGGAAGTCCTCGCCGATACCCTCGACCAGCCAGCTGCCGGATTTCTCGCTGAGCGTGCCTTCGTTGATGTACTGGGCCAGGATCGAGCCCACCGGGTCAGCCAGCACCACCTCGGTGTGCGGCGACAGCTTGGCCAGCGCGCGGCTCAGGCCGGTCATGGTGCCGGAGCTGCCGCAACCCACCACGATGGCATCCAGGCCACCCACTTCGGCCATCTGCTCCACCAGCTCCGGGCCGGTGCCGAACTCATGCGCCGCCGGGTTGTCGGGGTTGCCGAACTGATTGATGAAGTAGGCGCCCGGGGTGTTGTCGGCCACGGTCTTGGCCAGATCCTGGTAATACTCCGGGTGGCCCTTGGCCACGTCCGAGCGGGTCAACACCACCTCGGCACCCATGGCCTTGAGGTTGAAGATCTTCTCCCGGCTCATCTTGTCCGGCACCACCAGGATCAGCTTGTAGCCCTTCTGCTGGGCCACCAGTGCCAGGCCCAGACCGGTATTGCCGGCCGTGCCCTCCACCAGGGTGGCACCGGGCTTGAGATCGCCCCGCTGTTCGGCAGCCTCGATCATCGACAGGCCGATGCGGTCCTTGATCGACCCGCCCGGGTTGGAGCTTTCCATTTTCAGGTACAGCTCGCAGACGCCGGCATCCAGGCGCTGGGCCTTGATGATGGGCGTGTTGCCGATAAGTTCGAGGACGGAAGAATGGATGGGCATCGGTGTCATTCGGAATCGCGCCGCTGTGCGGCCGGACTGGCGATTATCCGATGGATGCCGAGGAATGTCAGGCAAATGGCCGACCATTACGGTTCAGCAAAGTGGCGCGAACGGGGGCGACCGACGAGGAGGCCGCCTCCGTCCGCGACATGAACGCTTACGTGTGGGGAAGGTTCAGTTGACGCGACTTTCGTATATCCGCAGAAGCTTCTGCTTGGCCAGAAGCTTTTCCCGCTTCATCTGGGCCAGGGTGACATCGTCGATCGGTAGTACCCCTAATCCCGCATCCATGCACTTCTTGTTCAGCTTTTTATGCTGTTGGTAGAGTTGCTTGAACTCGGGGTTGGCCTTGATCAACGCGTCGATTTCGCTCTGCGGCTGCCCTTCGAACATGACTACCTCCTTCATGCAGAAACAAGAACGCCCCGGCCTTGCGGCACGGGGCGTTGCTGGATGGAGAGCTGGACACCAGCGCTGCTGATCACGCAACCAGCCACCGAACCCCGACCCTTCGATCGAGCGCTTTCGGAAACTGGTTCGCGCCACTGCTGCACCGGCTCGGCCCTCCGCTGTCCGGGCGGCGGATTTGCCACCCGGACAATTGACCCTACGCCTGCAAAAAGGTTCCGGCAAGTGTTGCCTTCCATTCACGGACAAATCCGGAATGGCTGCCGCAGTCAGCCCAGAACAACGAACAAAAAACTAACAAAGTCAGTCATTTAGCTTTGTCACGGGGCAACGATAACTTCCGCCGAACGGGCACGGGTGGAAGCGGCCTTCTTGCCGGTGACCTGGATGCGGTTGGCCGCCACACCGGCCGCCACCAGGGCATCCTTCAGGGCTTGGGCACGGCGCTGGCCCACGCCGTTGGCGCTGTCATACGCCTCGATGGTCACCCGCCCCTTCTTGCCGATGTTCAGGTACTCGGCCAAGGCCTTGGCCTGATTGCCGGCAGCGGCAGACAGGCTGGCCTGGCCTGCGGCGAAGGCATCGCCCGCCAGGGTGAACACCTCGCCACGGTTGTCGAAGCGGGAACCCGGCAACTTGTGCCCGGAGACCAGCTCGGCCTCCTCGCGGGCCAACTTGGCTGCGTTCTGCTGGGCGGTGCTGAGCCGGGCCTGCTGGCGGCCGGCCACGCTGGTCAACGCGGTTTCGGCATCTTGGCGGGCCAGCGTTTCGGCTTCGGCGGCCAGCCGCAGCCGCTCGGCCTCCTCGGCCTGGATCTGGGTCTGCACACGCAGGCGCTCGGCCTCCTGGCGGGCGCGGGTGGCTTCGCGGCGGCTGGCTTCGATCAGCAACTCACTGCGGGTCCGCTCCAACTCGTCCAGCTGGCGCCGGGCCACGGCGGTGCGGCTGGCCGCCTCGGCAATGGCCACCCGGCGCTCGGCCAGGTAACGGGCATTGTCCAGATCCTTGCGCTTTGCCTTGGCCAGGTTGGCAATGGCCTGCTGCGCCTGCAGCTTCTCGTAGGCCGCCACCTCGGCGGTATACATGTCGGCCTGCAGGGCCACCAGGCGCTGGTTGAGACCGGCTACGGCCGGGTCTTCGGCCGCCACGGCCAGCAACGGCAGGGCCAGCAGCCCGGCCACGATCAGATGACGCATGCGCATCAGCGGTTCTCCCCTGAAGCCAACTGGCGTTGCAGCTGCTCGACCTCGGCCTTGCGCTGGGCCAACTGCGCCTGCGCGACGGCCTCCTCGCTCTGGGCGCGGGCCAGGTCGGCGTCGGCCACGGCACGCTGGGCCAGCACCGGCGCCTGCTTGCGCTCACGGCGGTCCTGGGCCGCCCGCTGGGCCTGCTCCAGCTGCTGGCGGGCCATGGCCATGGTGTCCGGCGCGTACTGGTCGGCGTCGGCGCGGTCGGCGCGGTCCACCGCCTGCTGGGCGGCGACCAGATCGGTCGCTGCCGGGTCCTGCGCAAAAGCGCTGCCACATAGCATGGTTGCGCAGACCGTCACATACAGGATGCGTCTTAATTGTGCGAAGCTAGGTTTCATTGGGGAGCCGTTGCCGAATGACTGTGCACGGCCATTGTCGTCAAGCCTTAGGCGTGCTTGCAACGGCGCGCCGCCGTTTGTTGGGGAAACATTGCGCATGGATATCGGCTATTTCTTGAAGCTGATGACCGAAAAGAACGCTTCGGACATGTTTTTGACCACCGGAGCGCCGGTTTACATCAAGATTGAAGGCAAGCTGTACCCGCTGGGCAATACCGGCCTGCCGCCGGGGATGGTCAAGAAAATCGCCTACTCGCTGATGGACGAAGGCCAGGTGCCGCAGTTCGAGCGCGACCTGGAGCTGAACATGGCCATCGCCCTGGCCGATGCCGGCCGCTTCCGCGTGAACGTGTTCAAGCAGCGCGGCGAAGTGGGCATGGTCATCCGCGCGATCAAGAGCCGCATCCCCAGCATCGAGGAGCTCAACCTCCCGCAGGTGTTGAAGGACGTGATCATGACCCCGCGTGGCCTGGTGCTGGTGGTTGGCTCGACCGGCTCGGGCAAGTCGACCTCGCTGGCCTCGATGATCGACCACCGCAACAGCACCTCGACCGGGCACATCCTCACCATCGAGGACCCGATCGAGTTCCTGCACAAGCACAAGCAGTCCATCGTCAACCAGCGCGAAGTGGGCCTGGACACGCACGCCTTCCACAACGCGCTGAAGAACGCGATGCGTGAAGCGCCGGACGTGATCCTGATCGGCGAAATCCTCGACGCCGAGACCATGGAGGCCGCCATCGCCTTCGCCGAGACCGGCCACCTGTGCCTGGCAACCCTGCACTCCAACAACGCCGACCAGACCATCGAGCGCATCCTCAACTTCTTCCCTGAGAGCGCGCACAAGAACGTGTTGATGAACCTGTCGCTCAACCTGCGCGCGGTGGTGTCCCAGCGCCTGGTGAAGGGCGTGGACGGGCGCCGCCGCCCGGCTACCGAGGTGCTGCTCAACACGCCGATGATCCGCGACCTGCTGCGCCGCGGTGAAGTGCACGCCATCAAGCAGGCCATGGAAGAGTCGCTGGAGGAAGGCATGCAGAGCTTCGACCAGTGCCTGTTCCGCATGGCCAAGGACGGCATCATCGAGCAGGAAGAAGCCCTGCGCGCGGCCGATTCACGCGACGGCCTGGCACTGAAGTTCCGCCTGTCCGAAGGTGGCAGTGGCGAACATGATCCCTATGCGGACTTCGCCGCGATGGCGCCGGCGGCGATCACCCACGGGTTCTGAGGGAAAACCCGGATTGGGGGCTTGCGGAGAGCGGTGACCTGACGGTGCGCCTTGCAGCTGGAATACCGCTGCAGGGCCACGCCCTGCGCCAGCGGAGCATCGGGCCGCAGCCGTGCCCCCCCAATCCCGATTTCCCAATCCCCGGACCTAGATCGCGTCGGGCTGGTTTTCCGGACGCGCAGCATCAAAGGCCGGCAGGGCCAGGCAGGCTTCCTCGATGCGGCGCAGGGTCGGATATGGCGCCAGATCAAGGTGAAAGCGACG
This sequence comes from Stenotrophomonas sp. UBA7606, assembly GCF_002477705.1. Taxonomy (NCBI): domain Bacteria; kingdom Pseudomonadati; phylum Pseudomonadota; class Gammaproteobacteria; order Lysobacterales; family Lysobacteraceae; genus Stenotrophomonas; species Stenotrophomonas sp. UBA7606. Next base: position 49,870 of record NZ_DLJW01000091.1, read on the forward strand.
GGCGTTGTACATCTGCGGCACCAGGCAGCAGTCGGCCAGGCCCGGCTCGGCGCCGTGACAGAACCGGCCGGTGTCGAAGGATCCAATCAACATCTGCTCCAGCGCGGCAAAGCCGGTGCGCATCCAGTGCAGGGTCCACTCATCGCGTTCGGGTTGCGGCACGTTCCATTCGTGGTCGAAGAACTGCATGACCCGCAGGTTGTTCAGCGGGTGGATATCGCAGGCCACCTGCTGGGCCAGCGCGCGCACGCGGGCGCGGCCGCCGGCATCGGCCGGCAGCAGCGCCGGCTGCGGATGCAGTTCGTCCAGATACTCGAGGATGGCCAACGACTGGGTCAGCACCCGTTCGCCATCGCGCAGGGTCGGCACCAGTTGCTGCGGGTTGAGCGCTGCATAGCCGGCCGCATGCTGCTGGCCGCCGTCACGGACAAGGTGCACCGGTTCGATCGCGTAGGCCAAACCCTTGAGGTTCAGGCCAATCCGCACGCGATAGGCGGCACTCGACCGCCAATAGCTGTAAAGCTTCAAACCAGCTTCCATGTCAGCGCTTCCCCCTTGCATACACCCGCACCATAACCGGTTACGGTGAGGGCGCCTTCACCATCGGTCTGCTGCCGCTACCGTCGATCGGATCAGGCCTGATCGGCCTGCTCGATACGCTGCTCGATCGCACCAAAAATGCTGACGCCGTCACGGTCCAGCATCTCAATGCGCACCACGTCACCAAAACTCATGAACGGCGTGGACGGCTTGCCATCACGCAGCGCTTCAACCGTGCGCTGCTCGGCAAAGCAGGATGCGCCCAGGGTGGTGTCTTCGTTGGCGATGGTGCCCGAGCCAACAATGGCACCCGCCGACAGCGGGCGGGTCTTGGCAGCGTGGGCCACCAGCTGTGCGAAATTGAACTGCATGTCCACGCCGGCTTCCGGCGCGCCAAACCACTTGCCATTGATGTGGGTAACCAGCGGCAGGTGCAGCTTGCTGTCCTGCCAGGCGGCGCCCAACTCGTCCGGGGTGACGAAGACCGGGCTCAGCGCAGAACGCGGCTTGGACTGCAGGAAGCCGAAGCCCTTGGCCAGCTCGCCCGGGATCAGGTTGCGCAGGCTGACGTCGTTTACCAGGCCCACCAGCTGGATATGGCCGGCGGCCTGTTCCGGGGTGGCAGCCATCGGCACGTCGTCGGTGATGACGACGATTTCGGCTTCCAGGTCGATGCCATAGTCCTCACTGACCACCTTCACCGCATCGCGCGGGCCGTAGAAGCCGGCACTGGTGGCCTGGTACATCAACGGATCGGTGTAGAAGCTCTCCGGCACCTCGGCACCGCGCGCCTTGCGTACCCGCGCCACGTGCGGCAGGTAGGCGCTGCCATCGACAAACTCGTAGGCGCGCGGCAGCGGCGCGGCCAGCGCTTCCATCTCCAGCGCGAACTCCCCGTCCACGGCGCCTGCGTTCAGCTGCTCGGACAGGGCGTTCAGGCGCGGCGCCAGGTTGGACCAATCCTCCAGCGCCTGCTGCAGGGTGGCGGCAATGCCGGTGGCCCGCACGGCGCGGGTCAGGTCGCGCGAAACCACGATCAGGGTGCCGTCGCGGCCGCCTTCCTTCAGGGAACCAAGCTTCATGGGAGTGTCCAGTCTGCGAAGAAACAAGTTTCAATTGTAATGATTATGTCCGCGACCACCAGCCTCTCCGGAAGAATGCTGAACAGGCGTTTTTGTGTGAAACCGGACAATCCCTTAGACTAGCGCGGTCTGCCAGCGGCCGTCCGTTTCCCTCAGGGACCGCCGGCGGTGCAGGATCAGCGGCCACCTGGCCCATCCGCCCGCCCGCCCCCACTCCGACGCCTATCGTCACGCATTCCAGCCAGCGCACCGCGTTGGTTGCATCCCAGATCTTGCAGCGCGGTTTACGGGAACGCTCCGGGATCAGCAGGTCTTCCATGACCCGCAACGCACGCCTTTTGGGCGCGCGTTATTCAAGTTTCGGAGCATTCCATGTCGTTTGAAAACCTGGGCCTTGCGCCCTTCCTGCTGCGCGCGCTCGCCGAGCAGGGCTACGAAAACCCGACCCCGATCCAGCAGCAGGCCATTCCGCTGGCACTGGACGGCCGCGACCTGCTGGCCGGCGCCCAGACCGGTACCGGCAAGACCGCCGCGTTCGGCCTGCCGCTGCTGCAGCACCTGGCCACCTCGCCGCAGACCGTGGGCAACGGCCCGCGCCGTCCGCGTGCGCTGGTGTTGGCCCCCACCCGCGAACTGGCCACCCAGGTGCATGACAGCCTGCGCGGCTACAGCAAGTACCTGCGCATCCCCAGCGCCTGCATCTACGGCGGCGTGGGCATGGGCAACCAGTTGGACATGCTGCGCCGTGGCGTCGACCTGCTGGTCGCCTGCCCGGGCCGCCTGATCGACCACCTGGAGCGTCGCAGCGTCGACCTGTCCGGCGTCGAGATCCTGGTACTGGACGAAGCCGACCGCATGCTCGACATGGGCTTTTTGCCCTCGATCAAGCGCATCCTCGCCAAGCTGCCGCGCCAGAACCGCCAGACCCTGCTGTTCTCGGCCACGTTCGAGGACAGCATCAAGCAGCTGGCGCTGGAGTTCATGCACAACCCGGAGCAGATCCAGGTCACGCCGAAGAACACGGTTGCCGAGACCATCACCCACCGCGTGCACCCGGTCGATGGCGCCCGCAAGCGCGAGTTGCTGCTGCACCTGCTGGCCGAGGATTCCCGCGTGCAGACGCTGGTATTCGGCCGCACCAAGCATGGCTGCGACAAGCTGGCCACGTTCCTGGAGAAGTCCGGCATCAAGACCGCCGCCATCCATGGCAACAAGAGCCAGGGCCAGCGCCTGCGCGCACTGGCCGACTTCAAGGCCGGCCGCGTGACCGTGCTGGTGGCCACCGATATCGCCGCCCGCGGCATCGATATCAACGAGCTGCCCAAGGTCATCAACTACGACCTGCCGATGGTGCCGGAAGACTACGTGCACCGTATCGGCCGTACCGGCCGCAATGGTTCGACCGGTGAAGCCGTGTCGCTGGTGGCCCAGGACGAGGCCAAGCTGCTGCGCCAGATCGTGCGCCTGCTCAACCGCGATATGGACATCCGTGACGTGCCGGGCTTCGAGCCGCAGACCCCGATCCGCTGGGGCAACAGCGCGCCGGGCAAGGCCGAGCATCCGGGTGGCCACAAGGCCCCGCGTCGTGGCAACAGCGCCGGCCATGGCCCGCGCCGTCCGGGTGGCGATGCGCCGCGCGGGGGACGTGGCGGCCAGCAGAAGCCGGGCGGCCAGCGCAATGGCGGCAACGGTCAGCAGCGTCGTGATGCGCACCCGGGTGGTGGCCAGCGTCGTGGCGGTGGCGGCCGCGGCCAGAGCCGTACCAGCGCCTGATCCCGGCGTTTGGCTGGGATAGGAAGTCAAAGAAAGGCCGACGCATTGCGTCGGCCTTTCTGGTTCATGGATTTTAAAGAGGGAGCGCCCTCGATCGGCCCTACAATTGCAGCCATGGATATTTTCAAGGTTTTCACCCTCGAAGCCGCGCACCGGCTGCCCAACGTCCCGCCGGGCCACAAGTGCTCGCGCCTGCACGGCCACTCGTTTCGGGTGGAGCTGCGGGTCAGCGGCGAGCCTGGCCCGGAAACCGGCTGGATCATGGATTTCAGCGACCTCAAGGCCGCCTTCCAGCCGCTTTACGACCAGCTCGACCACCATTACCTCAACGACATCCCAGGCCTGGAGAATCCCACCAGTGAGCGCCTGGCGATGTGGATCTGGGAGCGCCTGAAGCCCTCCCTGCCCCTGCTCAGCGAAGTCGTGGTGCACGAAACCTGCACCTCGGGCTGCAGCTACAAGGGCGCCTGACACGCTGCCAGGTAGTGCCGAGCCATGCTCGGCAGGAGCTCTACGGCAAAACCCAACCCCTCCCCAGCCCTCCCCTTGGCTTACGCCAAAGGGAAGGAGCAACCGCGGTAGTGCCGAGCCATGCTCGGCAGGGGCTCTACCGGCAAAACCAACCCCTTTCCAACCCTCCGCTTGGCTACGCCAAAGGGAGGGAGCAACGGCGTCGTGCCGAGCCATACTCGGCAGAGGCTCTACCGGCCAAAACCAACCCCTCCCCAACCCTCCCTTTGGCTACACCAAAGGGAGGGAGCAAACCTCCACGCATCCAACCCTGGCTGAATCGTTCAAAATCAAATGTTGCATTGCGCAAAATCCGCGCTATGCTGCACCGCAACACGACCTGCCGGGTTTCGCCGATGTCCGCTCAGTTCACCGATTTCAGCAGCTACACCCAGCAGTTCGCCGCTGCCGCCAACCGCGCAAACCGGCTGGCCCTGGAAAATGCTGAAAGCGTGTTCGGCGTGCAGCTGCGTACCTTCGAGCGCAACACCACCGCCGCTGCCGGCTTCTTTGGCGAACTGGCACAAGCCGGCGCGCAGGCCGATCTGCAGGCCTTGCTGCCCAAGGGCCTGCAGGTGGCACGCGACAACTTCGAGCGGCTGGCCAGTGCCAACCAGGAAGTGGTCGGGCTCAGCCTGAAGGCCGGTGAGGCGCTGGGTGAGCTGGTGCGCCAGCCGTTTGCCGCCGCCGGCAAAGGCAACCGCAAACCCCGCTGAGCCCCACACAGAATTTGCGCGGTCCCTCCCCCGCGCAATCCCAGACCCGACAGCATCCCCCTCCCGCTGTCGGGTCTTTTTTTGCCTGCGTTCCAGCATTCCATCCACAGGGGCTGCACTGGCCGGCACCCGCTGGCAAAATCCACGGGCCCACTGCAGCTAGACTCTTACGATGTTCAGCACGTCCACGCTCACCGGCAGCAAGCCGGAACAGTACGCCCAGCTCTTGGCACAGGCCCGCGCCCTGGTCCACGGCGAGGCCGATCGCATTGCCAATGCCGCCAATCTGTCGGCCCTGGTCTACCACGCGCTGCCGCAGCTCAACTGGGTCGGCTTCTACTTCTACGATGGCAAGGAACTGGTGGTCGGCCCGTTCCAGGGCTTGCCCGCCTGCGTGCGCATTCCCCTGTCCAAGGGCGTATGCGGTGCGGCGGCCAGCAGCGGCCAGACCCAGCGCATCGAGGATGTGGATGCGTTCCCGGGCCATATCGCCTGCGACTCGGCCTCGCGTTCGGAACTGGTGGTGCCACTGCTGCGCGACGGCGCACTGGTGGGTGTGTTCGATATCGACAGCCCGGTGCTGGCGCGCTTTGATGCCGACGATCAGCTGGGCCTGGAAGCCATTGCCCAGGTCTTCGTCGAGGCGCTGCAATGAGCGCCACCAAGCTGCGCAACATCGGCCCCAAGAGCGCAGCCTGGCTGCGCCAGGTGGGCCTGCGCAGCGAGCAGGACCTGCATGCGGTCGGCGCTGTCGGCGCCTTCATGAAGGTACGCCGGGCCGGCTTCAAACCCAGCCTCAACCTGCTGTATTCGCTGGAAGGCGCCCTGCTCGGCTGCCACTGGCAGGAAGTGCCCGAGGCACGCCGTCAGCAGTTGGTCGCCGAGTACGAAGCCGCCGCGGGCGCGCTGCCCACCACGCGCGCAGGCCAGCAAGCCGGGCCGGTGCATGAAACGCATATGCCGCCTGAAACCGACGACGAAGAGACCCGCGAGATCCGCTTCGACTGAGCCTGCAGGAGCGGCGCAAGCCGTGTCGCTGGCCATTCGTGCGCACTGCGTTTCCCACTACCGGGCGCGCGTCGCATGCAGCGCTTGGTGACGCGCTGGCCTCGCCGCTTACGCAGCCGCTACAACGTCCGCAACCAGCGGTGCCAGCACGACCAGGGCCAGCAACAACAGCGTTTCGGTGGCCTCGACGCTGGCGCCCAGGCCATCACCGGAAATGCCACCCAGCTTGCGTTTCCACCACAGCGCCACCAGCGGCACCAACAGCAAAGCCAACAACAACGGCCAAGCGACGAACACGCTGATCGCCGCCAACAGCACCGCCCACAACCACATCGCCGCAGGCCGCAGCTGCCAGGAGAACCGCTCGCCCATGCCGTCAGCATGCAGGGACGGAATCCGCTGGCTCCACCACAAGGTGCCCCAGCGCGCCCAGGCCGGCACCAGCACGATGCCCAGCCACAACGGCCCCACCGCCAGCTCGGTCAGCAGCACGAACTTGAGCAGCAGCTGCATGATCAGGGTGACCACGCCAAACACGCCCATATGCGGGTCCTTGAGTACCTCAAGGAAACGCTGCGGGTTGCGGTGCGCCGCGCCGAAGGCATCGGCCACATCGCCCAGCCCATCCAGATGCAGTGCACCGGTCACCCATACCCACACCAGCAGGGTCACCGCGCCGGCCAACCAGGGGCGATCCGCCAGCCCGTACAGGGGCAACGCCAGCAATACGCCGATGATGGCGCCCACCAAGGGGTAATACACCGCCGATCTGCTGAGGTCCTCCTGCCGGAAATCGCGCACCTGCGGTGTCGGCAGCCGGGTCAGAAATTGAGTGGCAAGAATCAGGCGGCGCAGGCTCATGGTTGACGCAGCTCCAGCAGTTCACCCCATAGCTGACCATCATCGCCGCGCTCCACGCGCAGCCGCACGCGGGTGCCGTAGTCGATGCGCATCGCCCACAACGAGGACAAGGCCATGCCACAGACCCGCGACACGGCCAGGCGCAGCACGCCGGCATGGCTGACTACCAGCACGGGCTGGCCATCGCCATCATCCTCGTCCACCAGCCGGTGCAGTTGTTCTTCCACCCGGGCCTGGAACTGCGGCCAGGACTCGCCATTGGGCGGCACCACATCGTGGGGCTCGCTGTAGAAACCGGCCAGCTGCTCGGCCGGCAGCTCATCGAAGTGCAGGCCGTCCCAGTCACCGAAGTCCAGCTCGGCCCAATCCGGATGGATCTCGCAGAACTGGTTGCTGCCGGCCACCAGCGCATGCGCGGTGTCCAGCGCGCGACGGCGCGGCGAGGTGATCACCCGGCTCCAGCCGATGCCGGCATGGCAGCGGTACAAGGCATCCATCGCGCCGTCGATCAACGGCGGATCGGTGCGCCCGTCCAGATAGCCGGCGCGGCCGGTGGACGCGTGTCGCATCAGATCAAGAATCATGGCGTGCCATCGCGATCGGCAACCGCCGCTTCGGCGAAGGTCGCCATGCTGTTGTGCAGGGCGCAGGCCATGCGCACCAGAGGCAAGGCCAAGGCCGCACCCGAACCTTCGCCCAGGCGCAGGTCCAATGCCAGCAGGGGCTGCGCCTGCAGGGTCTGCAACAGGCGCAGGTGACCACGCTCGGCCGATTGATGCGAGAACAACAACCAGGGCCGCACGCCGGGATTGATGCGCACCGCGGCCAGGGCGGCCGCAGAGACGATGAAACCGTCCACCAGCACCGCAATGCCGCGCTGTGCAGCGGCAATCATCGCCGCACTCATCGCGGCGATTTCCAGACCACCGACACGCTGCAATGCCGCCACGGCGGGTATGGCAGCGGCAGTGATGGCCTCGCCATGCAGGTTCAGCGCGCGCGTGATCAGGTTCTTCTTCTGCACCATGCGCACCGCATCCAGGCCGGTGCCGGCGCCCACCAGTTCGTCCAGCGGCAGCTGCGCCAGGGCGGCGGCCAAGGCACTGGCAGCGGTGGTATTGCCGATACCCATCTCACCGAGCACCAACAGATCGGCGCCCTCGGCGCAGGCGGTTTCCACGGCACGCCGGCCGGCATCGAAGGTGGCCTGCAGATCGTCTTCGGTCATGGCCGGGCCGGTGCTGAAATCATCGGTGCCCTGCCGGGTTTTGGACTGCACCACGCCTGCAATAGCGCTGCTGGCACGACTGCCCACATCCCAGACATGCAAGGGCAGGCCCAGTTCGCGTGCCAATACCGCGATGGCGGCACCGCCGCCGGCAAAGTTGTGCAGCATCTGCACGGTCACTTCGGCGGGATAGGCCGACACGCCCTGCGCGGTCACACCGTGGTCGCCCGCAAACACCAGCACCGGCACCCGCTGCGCTTGCGGCCTGTCCACCGCCTGCAACGCGGCCAGTTCAACGGCCAGACTCTCCAGGCGGCCGAGGGCACCCTCGGGCTTGGTCAGCTGGCGCTGCCGGGCCAGGGCGCGTTGCCGGTATTCCTGCGATGGCTGCCCGCAGGCCTGCCCGTACCATGTTTCTGTCACGACTGTTCCGATACTGCGTTTGCAGCACGCATTCTAGCCATTCGCCAGGCCTTACCGCCGCTTGCGGCCTGTCATCGGGCACGGCAACACACGCCGCGTAGCCCGGGTAAGCGCCAGCGCACCCGGGGAATGAGCGCGGGATGGTGTGGATGCGCGCTGCGGCGCTCTGCACTTCCGGGTGCGCTGCGCTTACCCGGGCTACCGGGGCGTGCTTGGGAGCGTGAACCCCCATTCCGGCAACGCTGGCGGCAATGGCATAGAATGCGCGCACTTTCGGGTGACCGACCGGCATTGCCGGTCGGTTGAAACGGGAAGCCGGTGCCGCGCACTGCTGGAACTCCAGCCTGTCGCCATTCCGGCACTGCCCCCGCAACGGTAAGCAGGACAAGTCCAGACATGGCGCCACTGTGCACGGCACGGGAAGGCGTCTGGACGGAAGCGGCACACGCCGCCTCGCCTGCGAGTCCGGAGACCGGCCCGGAAGCCGACTGGTTGCGATGCGGAGGGCATGGCGGCGGCTGTAGCGCCGTGTGCGCCGCCTCCGTCTTCTCCCTCTTCTGGCAGCCTCCCCAATCCGCCTGCACGGGAGCGTGCAGGCCCAGGAGCTTCCATGAAACTGTCTTACCACACCCTTTCGCTCGCCCTTGCCCTGGCATTGCCGGGCGTTGCCGCCGCGCAGAACGCACCGACCGAACTGGACGACGTCACCGTCACCGCAACCCGCACCCCGATCTCCATCGAGAACAGCGTGGTGCCGGTGCAGGTCATCGACCGTGCGCAGATCGACCACAGCCAGGCCAACTCGCTGCAGGACCTGCTGCGCGGCCGCGCCGGCCTGGACTTCGCCAACCAGGGCGGCAACGGCAAGATCACCTCGCTGTTCCTGCGTGGCAGCAACTCCAACCAGGTGCTGGTGCTGGTGGA
>NZ_DLJW01000003.1:0-62161 GCF_002477705.1 Stenotrophomonas sp. UBA7606
GCCAGTGCTCGACGCTGCGCCAAGGGTGCTGGTGGCGCGCTCGGAGTTCTCCGGCGTAGCTCGGGAAGTCGTGTATTCGATTGCCGCCTTGATCAGGCCCGGCAGGCCGATTTCTGCAGACACCTTGATGGTCTTGCTCGCAACCTTCGAATCATCCGAATGGCGAGACAGCGGACCGCGTTGCTCAACGATGGCGAAGCGCGAACCGGCAGGCGGGTAGTAGCCCAGCACATCCAACGGGTACTCGCAGGCATGGAACCCAGATGCACATGCCTGGACCTCGCCTTCGTGGGTGTACTCCTTGCCGACTTCGAACTGGAAGTCGCGGCACTTCAGGTTCTGATCAAAGCCCTTATAGGAGGTGATGACCTCTACGGGCTGGACTTCCTTGGCTGACTTCTTCGGCATCTCTGCATCCCTCGGCCTCGGGGTGAGGCGATGGGTGTAGAATAGGCGCGCCTATCATTGCGGTCAATAGGTCAGCCTATAAAAATAGGCATGCCTTTATGAACGAGTCTAATTTCGTTCAGCCTTTGGATTGTGTTGCAAAGAAAAAGCCCCGGGCATCGGGGCTTGAGGCTATTTGACGATTCGGTGGCCTGCGCCGTAGGCAATGAAGAAGATCATCTTCCATACAATGCATATTGCTAGCCAAATTAGGAAGATAGCTCCAACTGCATAGGACCCGTATTTGATGCTGTTCCGCAGAGGGAAGGCGCGGCTGTACTCGTACTTCAGGGGATAGTTGCCATTTATGCTCTCCAAGACCATGCCGTCGGAGTACTCCGTCCTTGGTGTGGGTATCTGTGCTGCTTGCGCAATAAATCCCCTGGAGAGCATGTCATCCACTGCAGCAGTTGTTGTCCTGAACTCGCCACAATAGAAGTTGGCTTCAGCAATGCCTGGATAGAGCAAGATAGTGCAGTCTGAAGGTGACTCAAGATGCCTAGATTCAGCGTGCCAGTTGTACTGATACGTGGTGACTTTCCCATACTCCCACGCGAGAAATATGGAGATGGCGGAACCAAGCAACATTATCGCCAGCGCGATGACAAGTAGCAGCCTGTGCCACCACGCTTCCTTGACCTCCCTGATCATCGATCCTTCCCCCTGTTTCTATGTTGGTCATCCGTAACGCGAGCGAAGCAGCCCTGCATCCTCAAAGCTTACGCCATCTCTAATACAGTCCTGCGCCCGCTCTAGATCCTTGTGCAGCTGTACAAGCGTGTCGTCATCAAGCTGCTCAAGCCCTGCCAGCCCAAAGCAGGCCTGGTCGATGATCTGCTGCATGGAATAGCCCCACCTTCTGCGGATGTGCCGGATCATCCTACGGTGCGACTCGCGCTCCAGTTCGCACATCCCTTGCGAGTTCTGAGGCTCATCCTCTCGAACAATCCTCAGGCTTGGCCTCACCTTCGGCTGCAGCCCGTCCTCAATGGCCGCAACCAGCCGTCCGAACAATTCCTTATCTACCATTTGCCTTCTCCCTACTCACGCCGTCGCAATAGTTCGGCGACCCGTTCGCCGAAGTCGATTACGTCAGCCGTGGAGGGGGTCTCTGGCAATGCACATGCCAGTTGATAGGCCGCCAACGTCTGGGCTGGGTGGGTCTCAGGGTCATAGGACCAGCCTTGCTTCTTCGCCACATGGCGCAGAGCTGCAATCGACGTGGCTAGTTTGGTTGGGTCGAATCCCACGGACTGCGACGGAGAGGCGACACCGGTCCCGGTCATCAAATATTCGACCGAAGTCCCCAGGTACCGAGCAGCAGCCACGGCGTTGTCGGCCATGATCATTTTGGTCGATGGCTTCGAGTCGCTGTCGTTGAACCATTGCCAAATGGTCGGCTGCGACTTCCCGCATGCCTTCGCCAGCCCCTGCAGGTTCAAGCCCTTGGCTGCTAGCTGTTCTTGAATTCGTTCTGCCCACTTTTCCATTAGGCCAGCCTACAGAAATGGCAGATAGGTCGGCCTATTGACATCAGAATAGGCGGGCCTATACTAGCGCCATGGACAAGCACCCCGACTCCGAAATCATCGACCGACTCGGCGGGACTGCGGCTGTTGCGCAGCTCTGCGAGATCGCCTCTCCGTCCGTTAGTGAGTGGCGTCGCAAGGGCAAGGGAATTCCAAAGGCTCGACGGAAGTTCCTTGAGTTGATCAATCCGGAAGCTTTCGGATTGTCGCGCCGCACCCGCAAGAGGGGGGGCTGAGATGCGCGTTAGTTCGGCTCTTGTTGGGCAGATTGTGTTGGCCGAGTGGCTGGACTCCAGCCGCAGCGATGGCTGGACCCGGGACGTTCCGGAGTCGGTCGAATCGCTCCGGTGCTTCTCAGCTGGCCGGCTGATCTGCAAGAGCACCGGTGCTGTGACGATTGCTGGGCACTGGACGGACGAGGAGAGCCCCCAGCGCAGTGGGTCGATGACGATCCCAACCAAGGCCCTCGTATCGCTGAGGGCCTTGGCATGACGCGGGATTACTTCTTCTTGCCCTTGTCCGCCGCCTGCGTAAGAGCAGACGCGGCAACGGACTTCACAGCCTTGGACGACTTCGGGTTGCTCAACAGCTTCGATGCGGTTGTAGCGACCTTGGAGCTGGTTTTCTCGTTCTTTGCCACAGCGACATTCCTTGAACGGTGCGGGCGATTCCGCGCTGTCAATCATATCCATTTCACCCAGCCCTAAGAAGCCGCACGACATGGCGCTCGCCATTCCAGCGGACTGCGTAAACACCGCCTTCGTAGCGGATTAAAGAAACGACATTTGTCGAAGTTGTAGCAACAACCATCACTGACACCTCAATGGATTGATCCATGTACGCCGATCCGACACACATCCGAGATAACGAAGTAAAGCTGCGCTTCAACGATGAAGAGCTCGCTTTGATTGAAGCGCTTGCCCGATACAACAAGAGGCAGCGCGCCGCATTGCTTCGTGACCTGGTTCTAAGTGGCGTGTCCGCAATGCAGATGAAGCCTATCCGCCACGCCGGTATCGCCTGAAGGGCGACTTCAGGACCCGAGGAGGGCCTGTGGAGACATTGCAGTTGAGCAAAGGGGAGATTGCCCCGTTGCAGAAGCTAGCTGAGGAGCTCGGCATGACCGTCGATGAGGTCGCCGAGCTAGCAGCAAAGGAAGCGCTGAAGCAGATGTTCGAGCTACCGACCTACACCGGAACGGTTGTTCATTTCGAGGGCCTGAAGAGGCCTACAGAGGAAAACGGAAATGGCTGACGAATTCGACCGAGCAAGCGATCTGGAAGAAGCCCAGCGGCAGGAAGCCATTTCCCGTGTTCTCGCTCGCAAGCCGGGCGGTCGCAAGTTGCCGCTGATCTGCGTGCACTGCGAGGAGCTGCCGCGTCAGTCCGGATCAGTGAACTGCCATCGCTGCAACCTGGAGCTGGCCCGTGAACACAATTGAGGCTGCCATCGCTATCTGCATCGACCAGTGGGAGCGCAATGCGCCTGCAGCACGCTGCGCGGCGTGTTTGGAGGCCCTGAATGGTCCCGCGATGACTGCCAAGCAGAAGGCCGTCTACGACAGCCAGCGCGCTGCCGAGATGCATCGGGCTGAGCTGCGCCGCGCGCCCTCTCCGCAGCTGGATCTGAGGGCCTGAAAAGTGGCTAACCAATGGTTCCGCATGTATTCCGAATTCGCCACCGACCCCAAGGTGCAGATGCTGCCTGAGGCAATGCAGCGCCGGTTGGTGATGCTGTTTTGCATGCGTTGCGGTGACGTCACAGTGACGTTGCGTGACGACGAGATCGCGTTTCACCTGCGCATCAGTGACACCGAATTGGCCGAAACGAAGGCGCTGTTCGTAGCCAAGGGATTCATCGATTCCGGCTGGAACATCACCAATTGGGAGAAGCGCCAATTCGCCTCAGACTCAAGCGCAGCAAGGACTAAGGCCTACCGTGACAGGAAGAAGAACGCTCCTGTGACGTCACATGTGACGAAGGGTGACGCCCTAGATACAGATACAGATACAGATACAGATACAGAACAGAAGAAAGAGCTTAGCGCTCCTGCGCCGAAGGCCGAGCGTTCGCCTACCGGCTCTCGCCTGCCTGCCGACTGGAAACCCGATGCGGAGCTGACCCTGTGGGCAGCTCGGAACTTCCCGACCGTGAACGCTGGGATGGAGGCGGACAAGTTCCGCGACTTCTGGCATGGCAAGGCGGGGAAGGACGGGCGTAAATCGGATTGGCCTGCGACCTGGAGGAACTGGATCCGTCGAGCCGCTGAGCGCACTGGTGCGCCTATGCAGGCTCAGGCGGCTGGCGGCGGGAGGAGGGCGCTGTGAACTCCGTGACCCCAACCTTCGCCGAGGACGCGGTACTGGGTGGCCTGCTGCTGGCGAACGACCGCCTGCACGACGTGGCTCCGCTGCTGGCAGCTGAGCATTTCACCAGCCCGAAGCGTGCCCGCCTGTTCTCGATCATTCGCGACCGCGTGCTGGCCGGTGAGCCTGCCGACGCAGTGACCGTTGGCGAGATTGATCCGGCGCTGTTTGACGAAGCGATGGATCTGGCGACCAACACGCCGGGCGCAACGCAGGTTGTGGCCTACGCCGAAATCGTCCGCGAAAACTGGCGGCGGCGTGAGGCTGTGCAGATAGGCTTGGAGCTTGTGCAGGGCGCGAAGTCTGGCGAGTCCGATGCAGTCGATGCGGCGGTGTCGCGGCTGATGGCCCTGAGCGCAACCGTCACCGACTGCGAGTTCACCGGCAAGCAGGCGATGCATCAGGCGTGGCGCGTTGTGGAGGAGGCTCACGCGAGTGGGGGCAAGCTTCCGGGCATCACCACGGGCCTGAGCGCTCTGGATGAGATTCTGGGCGGCTTCCATGACTCCGACCTGACGGTGGTAGGGGCTAGGCCCGCGATGGGCAAGACGGCATTCCTAGGCGGTTTGGCGGAGGCGGCGGCAAATGCAGGAAAGCGGCCCGGCGTTATCTCTGCCGAGCAGCCTGCCGTGCAGCTCGCACTGCGCCGGTTGTCCATGGTTTCCAGCGTCGCGGCGTCACGGCTGCGTGCGGGCAAGGTCGATGACGAGGACTGGGCAGCGCTGCAGGCCGGTATCGCAAAAGCCATCCAGCGCGATATGTGGATCTATGACCGGTCGGCTGTGACGCTGGACGAACTGGTCAGCATCGCTCGCAAGTGGAAGCACACGCACGACATCGGAATCCTGTTCATCGACTACGCGCAGCGCATCCGGGTTCCAAAGGCAGACCGCATCACCGAAGTCTCTGAGGTTGCTCGCGGCATGAAGAACTTGGCCCGCGATCTGAACATTCCGGTCGTGTCACTCGCCCAGGTTGTGAAGGGTGTCGATCAGCGCGTGGACAAGCGGCCCACGGCTGGCGATCTGGCGAACAGCGACGAGCTGACGCGAGAGGCAGACCAAATCCTGATGCTCTACCGCGACGAGGTCTACAACCACGCCTCGCCAGACAAGGGCATCGCAGAGGTGCTGATCGAGAAGAACCGGCACGGGCCGACTGGCTTCAAGAAGTTGGCGTTCCTGGGCGAAACGATGCGCTTCGCCGATTTGGGGCGAGGAAGTGAGTTTTGAGCAGTGAGCAAATCAGCCCCCGCCAGTTTGGCCGCTGGGCCAGAGAAGCGGGCAGGGGGATCAACACATGCCCCGGCTACGGAATCACAACAGAAGCAGCAGACGAGCGCCGGGAGTGGCGCAACGACTGGAACGAACGGGATAGGGAGATGAGGCGATGAGTGCAGAACAGAAAGCATTGCAGGCAGCCATTCGCTACGAGAAGGCATCGGCACAGGTGAAGGCTCTGACGCGCTCTATTGGCGAAGAGCTGGAGGAGTGCCCAACTACCAAGCTTGCTGAGCAGGCATGGCAGCAGTTCGGCGGAAACATATACGTCTCAAAAAGTAGCGGGAAAGTTATGACGCACCTGTGGGGCGCTTTCAATGAGGAGACGGAGGGCCCATACGGGGGCGTCGGCCTCAATGAAGGTGAGATTACCGACTACCTGCGGGACGAAGAAACCGGCTGTCCTCACTGCCTCCGTGCGTGGGAACTCATCGGCGAGCGGAAAGCAGCAAGGAAGGATCTTGGTCGGGCGAAGTTGTCGCTGCGCGCAGTCGCAAAGTCGGCCATCAAAGCACAAGGAGCTTGACATGAGCGAGAACGAGATCAAGCCGGTGGTGTTCGATGGAAGCGAGCTCCGCCACGGGTGCGTGCAGCGCCCGAAGCGCTGGAGTGGTGACACGCACGACGACCTTGGCGGATCAGTGGATGAGGCCGCTACTGACGCATTAATGGCCGCAGCTGCTGACGCCATCGACCGCCTGACGGCAGAGAGGGATGCGTCTGTGGCTGAAGTTGCCAAAATGGAGGAATTGGTTGCCGCAGCCAAGCGTGCACGTCGTTGTCTTGCGTGGGCCTGCGAGCAGCGTCCTGAGTTCAATGCGGAATACGAGGCGTTCAACGAAGCCATCGACGCCACCAGGGCGGAGGGCGGGGTATGAGCATCGTCGCGAGCAGCCGAGGCGATTGGGAGCTGCAGGGCTCCACCGGCATGACCGACAAGCAGCGGAAGATGCTCAACGCTGTTTGTGGCGATCTGGCCGAACAGGTGGCATGGCACGGCAATCATTTGAGCAAGGACGACTGGCGGCACATGCTGGCCGGGACGATGCTCGGCTGGCGGATGATGCCCGCCATCGACCGGGGCGAGGGCGCTGCGGGGTTCATCATGCTGGGTGGCTCAAGCCTGAAGCTTACGAAATCGCAGGCAGCAGATGCGATCACCACCGGCTTGCAGATCGGCGACCACCCGGAAGATCAGCGACTGCGTGCCAAGCCTGTGCGGTGGTCGGATGCCGTGATGCGCGGGCTGGGGTTCAACCCGGCTGACTTCCGCGATAGCGAATACAAGGCGGTGGCGTGATGGACTACTACAACGAGTTCGACCCCGCCGTGGCCGCCCAACTCAGGGCATTGATTAAAGTGGGCTTGATCCCCGCAGGAGAAGTGGATGAGCGAAGCATTGAGGACGTTAAGCCCCGAGACCTGCGCGGTTATCGACAGTGTCATTTCTTCGCAGGGATTGGCGGGTGGGCTCACGCCCTGGCTCTTGCCGGATGGCCGGATGATCGACCCGTGTGGACTGGTTCGTGCCCTTGCCAGCCTTTCAGCGCGGCAGGTAAAGGAGCTGGGTTTGACGATCAGCGGCACCTCTGGCCAGCTTTCTTCCACCTCATCCGCGAGTGCAGGCCTGCAGCAGTGTTTGGAGAGCAGGTTGCAGGAACGGCTGCAGGCCCGTGGCTCGACCTTGTACACGCTGACATGGAAGGAATGGACTACGCCTTCGGGTGTGTCCCGTTTGCGGCAGCGGGCGTCGGCGCTCCGCACATCCGTGATCGCATCTACTGGTTCGGTTCCGACACCCGTAGCTTCCGAGGGCCGCGACAAGTCCCGGCCAGAAGTGTTGGCCAGGGCGGACAAGGGGGGGCGGATTGGACGCTGGATCTGCGCGAGATCCTCGACAGCCCGTTCGCACCAGGACGTAGTCATCCTCAACCCCTCCTTCGCAGGATGGATGATGGGTTTCCCAGTGCAGTGGTGGGAGTGCATGCGTTCGGTAACGCCATCGTCCCGCAAGCCGCAGCAGAGTTCGTGATTGCGGCTGAGATGGCGATTGAGGACATGCGCCAGATGCGCTTCCAGGAGGCCGCATGACCATCATCTCCAAGAAGCTGAGGGAGTCGGCGGGGCACCACGACGCGCACTGCATGTTGCAGATACAAGGGGTCTGCGGCGACGCGACGGAGAACAAGACAGCGGGGTGCGTACTAGCCCACGTCCGGTATGGCAATGCCGGATTCGGCATGAAGCCAAACGACAGCTTCGCCGTCTTTGCTTGCGGGCCATGCCACCGGGCGTTCGACAGCAACGGCACGACGCATGGGCTGCAGCGTGGCTCACAAGAATGGCTGCACTACGCATTGCGCGGGGTCGACCGGACGCAGGACTGGTGGCACGACCACGGGATGCTGGACGTAAAGGGGGCGAAATGAGCGCCCAGCCGTGGACCGTAGAGCATGGCGGGCCGCGTGACGAATGCCCGCCGAGGATCGAGATGGCCTTCCGGATCGCCGCGAGATGGCCGAACCGGCCGCCGAAGCCGAAGGAGCTGATGGACGAGTACGGGATGCATCGAGCGACCGCGTACCGGTGGATCAAGGCATTGAACGAAGCAAGGGGGAACCAATGAGGGTACTGGCTATCGACCCGGGCACTACCCAATCCGGCTACGTCCTGTACGACGGCAAGGTCATCACCGCCGGCGTCATGGACAACGGGGAGCTGCTGCAGATCGTCCGCGACGACCGCAGCGACTGCCTGTCCATTGAGCAGATCGTGAGCTACGGCAAGGCGGTGGGACAGGAGACGTTCGATACCTGCGTGTGGGCTGGCCGGTTCATGCAGGCATGGGCCTGCCCGGATGAGGTGCATATGGTCCGGCGCGCCGAGGTCAAGAAGGAGCTGGGCTTATCCGGCGCGGCCAAGGACAAGCAAGTCAACGCGGCGCTGCTGCAGCGAGTCGGGCCGAAGGGCACGAAGAAGGACAAGGGGCCGACCTACGGCGTTGCTTCCCATGCGTGGGCAGCTCTCGGCGTGGCGGTAGTGGCGATGAAGCGAATCAACGGCGGCGCTGCCGCTAACGAGGGGGTGTGAGGTGGGCAAGCTAATCAAGCGAATCTGTGGAATCGGTTATGGCTGGTACGTAGCGTTCAAGGTGTTCAAGGCCTTCTGCGCCATTCCAGTGCTGGCTGTCAGAATTGTCTGGGCGGTGATTCTTGCCTGTGTGCTGCTGGTGTACTGCACCTTCCGGACATGGCTTGAGATCATTTTCGAGGATATTCCGGTGTGGTTCTCTGGGTACACACGTACAAGATGGTTTACGGGATTCAGTAGGCAGCACTACAACAAAATCTACCGGTCACAGCTGACCGCCCTCCCGACGGAGCAGATCAATGACTGACCCCCGCAAGCAACTGGCGAAGCTCAATCCGACCAACGTCCGGTTCGATGTGGGCATGGGTGGTGGCAAGCCTGAGTTCGTCCGGATCGATGTAGCCGGGGCGCTGGGCTACATGGATGCCGGGCTTCCGCGCGAGGTGTTCGAGGCGTGCTGGAACCCGGATGGGGCGCGGCTGCATCGTCACAAGCTGAAGGACGCCGTAGTGGCTCTGGTTGCCCCTGAGCTGAAGCGGCAACGGTTGCGGCTTTCGGAGGCCCATCTAGACCTGCAACTGGCAGAGGCAGCTGTAGCCTGGTCCCGGGCGGCCAGCCATGAACAGCGCCGAGAGGTGGAGCAGAGGCGGGAGCGCTTGGCAGTGATCCGCGCCGAGACGTGGCCGCAGAACGTGATGGAGCAGCTTCCGGCCCTGACGGACGCCGCTATCGGCGAGATCGCACGGTTCCACAAGTGCGAGCAGTGCGAGGGCCGTTGCTTCATCATCGCCGAGGAGCTTGTCACGGACTGCCCGGCCTGTTTGGCGACGGGCTTCGCGCAAGCGCCGGACCTGCAGCGAGCCCATGCGCTGGATGTGATGGACTCCAGAAACTTCGTTCGGAACTGGAAGCCGGTCTATCTGTGGCTACTGGGCCGGTTCCGAAGCGCCGAGCTGAAGGCGCGGGAGCAGTTTGAAGCGGTGGCGGCTTGATTGGGTTTTGACTGGACCCAGCGATATTTGAAATTCTCCTACCATCGCGCGCGACTCATGCCCCGGACCCCCGGGGCTTTCGCGTTATGGCTTAGGGACCGATGGCTGTAAGACCCAAGTGATCCGGCATTAACCCCCGGAGACAGCTAGCGACGAGCGCCAGCGGCTCAATGCGTTAAGTAACAGCAGCCTTTTGGTTGCACAGCTGGCACGGCCCGTTCGGCAAATCCGGCGGGCCTTCTTATTTTGGAGATCGCATGTCATCGGCCAACGTAGAGAGCGTGGCCGATGCTGCGCTGCCCAGTGATGCAACTGAGCGGAACGAGTACCCGATGGCTGACGGCCTCCTGTACTACTTCCCGGCTGCACTGGCTTGGGTGTCCCGCTGCAGCAAGGCAGGGAACGACCAGCACAATCCCGGCGAGCCGCTGCACTGGGCCATGAGCAAGTCCACGGACCACGCTAACAAGATCATGCGCCATCTGCTTGAAGCCGGGACCGACGATACGGACGGCATCCCGCACAGCGTCAAGGTTGCATGGCGGGCACTGGCGCTGGCTCAGGAGGATTTGATGGCCCGCAAAGGCGCGCCGATTGGTCGGAATGCGAGGCGCTGATGCACCCAAGACGCCACTACGTCATCCCGGACGTTCAAGTCAGGCCGGGGGACGCTACAGACCATCTCGACTGGATCGCTGCGGATATCGTCCGGCGTAAGCCCGACGTAATCGTCTGCATCGGCGACTTCTGGGATCTGCCCAGCATGTCGAGCTATAGCGCCCCCGGCGGGCTGGAGAAAGAGAATTCCAGGCTGCTGGCTGATATCGAGGCGGGCCGGGAGGCAATGGGGCGACTGACTGTCCCGATCTGGAAAGAGATCAAGCGGCTCAAGGACAACAAGAAGAAGCAGTGGAACCCACGCTGGATCTTCACCGAGGGCAACCACGAACACCGCGCCGCCCGTCTGGCAGTCAACGATGCCCGGTTTGAGGGTGTCGTTGGCACGCACCTGATGGACGTCGAGACGTTCGGCTGGGAGCGGTACAAGTTTGAACAGCCGGTGCAGGTGGATGGCGTTTGGTACTGCCACTACTGGAAGACGGCCCACAGCCCCCGGCCTATCGGCGGCACCATCGACAACCGGCTGAACAAGCTGGGATTCTCGTTCGTGCAGGGGCATGAACAGGGCAAGCGTTACGGCGACCGCCCGCTGGCGAACGGCAAGACGATCCACGGCCTTGTTGTCGGCTCCTGCTATCTCGGTACCGAGCTGTACCGAGGGCCGCAGGGCGCGAACGAATGGCGCGGCGTGGCTGTGCTGCATGACGTGCGGGATGGGGACTTTGAGCCCATGTTCCTGACGCTGCGCTGGCTCTGCCGCGAGTACACGGGCGAGGAGCTGCCGGACTACATGCGCAAGCGGCACCCGGGCCGGGATTGGAGCCATCTGGAATGAAGCCCAACCCGGAAGTGCTGGGCATCGTCGAAGGCCTGCGCGAGCAAGTGCTGCGCGGCGAGGTAAAGGGCCTGTTCGTTCTGGCCCAGATGCGCGACGGCGAGTATGCGTGCGACTACTACACCCCGGACGCTGGCGATATGCGGCTCCAGCTGGGCACCGAAATCATGGGAATTGAACTCCCGTAACAGACTGCCCACAGGGGGCCAACTTGTGAAACACGAATACGCCGATAGCGTCGCTGCCGGTATTGCGAAGCTGACGCCGCCCGCTGGCGTGGTCGCTGCCTCAGTGGCCGGGATGAGCTTGCAGGACTGGGTGTATGCCCTGACTGCGGTCTACACCCTGCTGATGATCGCCCATCACATCGTGACGAAGTGGTGGCTCCCATGGAGGCGCAGCCGTGTCGATCAGGGCTAAGGTCATCGGCGGCTCAGTCCTTGGCGTGCTGATCGCGGCCACCGCCCTGGTGAAGCCATGGGAGGGCTACGAGCCCAAGCCGTACCGCGACATTGTCGGCTTCCTGACCGTCTGCTACGGCAGCACGACCAACATCGAGCAGCGGACGTATAGCGAGAAAGAGTGCAGCGACCGGCTCAATAGCGAGCTGGGAGCGTACTTCGCTGGCATCAGTCAGTGCATCAAGCAGCCGCTGCGGGAGCGCGAGTGGGCTGCGGTGCTGAGCTGGGCCTACAACGTGGGCGTGGGTGCTGCGTGCCGCTCGACGCTGGTTCGCCGGATCAACGCTGGCGAGCATGGCTCGGGCTGGTGTTCGGAACTGGACAAGTGGGTCTATGCAGGCGGCAAGCGCGTGCAAGGGCTGGTCAACCGTCGCGCCGCTGAGCGGGCGATGTGCGAGGGGAGGGCTGAGTGATGGAAGCAAAGAGCGGCTGGATCGAACAGAACACCGGCGGCTGCATTGGGCACGGCACTGCCGACCTGATCGGCCGCGAGGTCGTGGATGGCTTCATCACCGGCGTGGGCGAGGGCTGACAGATGTGCATGTCTGGTTACTGGCCTGCGCAGGCCCTGCCATCGGTTGGAGTCTTTCCGGGGAATTCGGTTGTAGGCACATGCAGCAAATGCCACGGCCCAGTGACCGTCCCCGGCATATGGGGCGGGATCATCCCCCCGACGCCCATCTGTGCCCGGTGTGGCGCTAAGAAGCGCGAGTCGCATGGCCCGATCATCGACATGGAATGACCGATACGGGGAATCCCGTTTCGGCAACACATCAGCCCTTGTGGGCGTGGAGGTTTGAGTGAACGACAGCGAGTTGACCGACAAGGCGCGCGGCATCGCCCGTTGCCTCACCTACAACGAGGGCGAGCATGAGGCGGCGGCGAAGCACATGCTGCGCGAGCTGGCACATCGGCTTGATAGTCGCAGCCTGCGGGTCCACAAGAAGAAGGACGGGCTGCTGGTCATCAACGCCATTGGCAAGTCGCGTTTCATGACCTTCAGGGAACGGCTGGCCTACAACGTCTTCGGCGCGATGCCGGTCGAAGTATGACCCGCGCCCAGATCCTCGCCGCAGTGTGGAGAGAATGAAATGACCCCAGAACAATTCACCTACTGGATGCAGGGCTTTGCCGAGCTGAACGCTCTGCCGCCCAGCCCTGAGCAGTGGCAGTCAATCCGTGAGCATCTGGCGCTGGTGTTTGAGAAGAAGACGGCTGAGTTCAAGCCGAACCCGAGCTTGGGCATCAATCCGCAGTTCCAGCCCGGGACGGGGGATGTTGGCAAGGCGCGCGATCTTTTGCTGTGCGGTGGCGGCGTATTGAAGTGCTGAGCCGGGCGCAGGTAGTCGGCATCGCGTGGCTGCTTAGCCTGCTGGCGGCATTCAGCGCTGGCTGGGCCTGGAAGGGTGACAAGGCAGAGGTCCGCGAGACGCGCACCGAGCTGAAGCAGGCCAAGGCCGAGACCAAGGCAGTCGAGCAGGCCCGCTCAGTAGAGCGCCAGCAAAACGAACGCCTGCATGAGATTGGCACCCAATACGAGGCAAAACGTAGTGAAAACGAAAGTCTGCCTTCGACTGTTGTTGCTCAGCTCAATGACGGCACTTTGCAGCTGCGCAAGCAGTGGGCAGCGTGTGAAACCAGCCGCCTGTCCGACGCTACCGCCGCCGCCATCGAACGTGATGCGCTCGCCGAGCTACGAAGAAAGGATCAGGGCGATCTTGTTCGAGCAGGGCGAGGCGCAGACGACCAGATCAGAGCCTGCCAAGCGGTAGTCATTGAGGATAGGAGGTAGGTATGTACGACTTCACGTCCCTCTACAGAGTGCACAGAGATCAAGTTGCCGCCGCTGCTGCGGACAAGAGCGAGCGCTGCTGGATTCGCGGCAACCTCAGCGCCGAGGCACTAGAGAAGTTCCAAGCCACAGTCCACGGCATCCATCGCCGGTTCGACGAGGTGATGGCGAGGTGTGGTAAATGAGTAGGGCATCCAAGGCATACGCAAGCGCCCATGTACGCACCAGGGTGGCGGCGGTCAAGATGTTCGTAGGCGAGGTTCGCCGGGTCGAAGCTGACATGAGTGCTGCCATCCCGGCAGGGGGCTCAATCGCCAAGGCTGCGTGGGAGTTGGGCGCTCCATATGGGGCCGTGATGAGCGTGCCGACCATCGAAGGGCTGTCGACCTCTGTGCTTCTGGACGCCGCCTATGTGGGCTGCTCGGCACTCTGTTGCATCGTCACGCTGAATGACGGCACCGCACTGACGCAGATGTTTGACCTACGCATCCTGGACAACGGGCTGACGCCAACGCAGCTCACCCCGGGCCCAAGCCGCGTGGAAGTTACTGCATAACAAAAGTGGATTGAGGTAGATATGGGTGCTCCTAAGGGTCGCGTAAAAGCAGGCGGCCGGAAGAAGGGCACGCCTAACAAAAGCACGGTTGAGTTCCGCGAGGCGGTGACAAACCTGCTGCAGGTCAACACGGACAACTACTGCCGCTGGCTGACGCTGGTTGCAGAGGGGGACGGGGCGAATATCAAGCCTGACCCAGCTAAGGCGCTCGACCTTGTTGCCAAGCTGGCCGAGTACGCGGCGCCTAAGCTCAACCGGACCGAGCATGTAGGCGAAGGCGGCGGGCCTGTCGAGACCATAACCCGCATCGAACTGGTGGACCTAGATGGCGACGGCGCAGATTAAGCTGCCGCCGAAGCTGCGGCCCCTGTTCGTAGGCAAGGCAGACGTTCGCGCAGCCCACGGTGGGCGCGGCTCAGGCAAGACACGTAGTTTCGCCAAGATGGCAGCTGTAAAGGGCTACCAGTTCGGTATGGCGGGCATCTCGGGGATCATCCTGTGCGCTCGCCAGTTCATGAACTCGCTGGAAGATTCCTCGCTTGAGGAAGTGAAGCGGGCGATTGAGGACGAACCGTTCCTGGCGGACTACTACGAGATTGGCGAGAAGTTCATCCGCAGCAAGGATGGGCGCATCTCGTTCGCCTTCGCTGGCCTTGACCGCAATATTGCCAGCATCAAGTCGAAAGGCCGCCTGCTGCTGTGCTGGGTGGACGAGGCCGAACCAGTCACGCATGAGGCTTGGGGGACTCTGATCCCGACGCTTCGTGAAGAAGGCAGCGATTGGAATGCCGAGCTTTGGGTTACGTGGAACCCTAAGCGCAAGACCGCTGCAGTGGAGTCGCGCTTCCGTGGGTCGTCTGATCCGCTGATCAAGTGTGTCGAGCTGAACTATCGGGACAACCCGAAATTCCCAGCCAAGCTAGAGCGCGATAGGCAGCGAGACCTTGAGGAGCGCCCGGATGAGTACGGGCACATTTGGGACGGCGAGTATGCCCAGGCCATTGCGGGCGCCTACTACGCCAAGCATCTGGCCCTAGCCAAAGACGCTGGCCGAATCGGCCGGGAAGCGGCGGACCCTCTGATGACGATCAGGGCCGTGTGGGATATCGGCGGCACAGGGGCCAAGGCAGACGCCTGCGCCATCTGGGTCGTTCAGTACATCGGACGCTCGCTCGTAGTGCTGGATTACTACGAGGCAGTCGGTCAGGAGCTGTCAGCCCATGTGAAGTGGCTGCGCGACTCAGGGTATGGCTCGGCTCATTGCGTTCTGCCCCATGACGGCGTGCAGCACGACAAGGTGCACAAGGTCAGCTACGAGGGCGCGCTAAAGCAGGCCGGGTTCACTGTGAAGGTGATCCCGAACATGGGTGCAGGCGCGGCTATGACACGCATCGAGTGTGGTCGACGCCTCTTCCCGTCCATCCGCTTCAACGAGTCGACGACAGGCGCTGGGCGCGATGCTTTGGGCTGGTATCACGAAAAGCGGGACGCGGTCAGGGGCATCGGCCTCGGTCCCAACCACGACTGGGCAAGCCACGGAGCCGACGCGTTCGGCCTGATGTGCGTTGACTTTCTCTCAATGGATCACTCGCCGCAGAAGCCGGTGAGGATCAGGTTTGCTTCGGAGTTCTGATGGCTGAGAAGACGCAAAAACCAGACGACCCGAAGTTCGCCACTGAGCGGTCTGGCGTCAGCGATGACGATCTCCACAAGGAGATGCTTGAGCGGCACCGCGATGCCCGCGACTACTGGCGCTCGCAATATCAACAGGCTGAGAGCGACATGGAGTTCGCCTTTGTCCCTGAGAAGCAGTGGGATTCGTGGATGGTGGAGACCCGTAAGGGGCGCCCTACCTACACGGTGAACAAGCTTCGTCAGGCGATGAAGCAGATAACGAACGACCAGCGCCAGAACCGCCCGCAGCCCAAGGTCCGCGCTGTCGAGGACAGTGATACGGATCTTGCCGAGGTGCGCCAGGGTTTGATGCGCAACATCGATCAGGCAAGCGAAGCAGATCGGGCGCGAGATACCGCGTTCCAGTTCGCTGTCGGCGGCGGCTTCGGTGTGTGGCGCGTCAACTACGGGTATGAGGATGACGGCGGCTTTGACGTTGTCATTAAAAAGGAAGAGATCGCTAACCCCTATTCGGTGGTGTTTGATCCGGCTGCCAAGTCCAAAGACCGCCGCGATGCTACGTATGCGTTCGTGGACAGCAAGTGGAGCCGGTCGGCCTTTAAGGCAAAGTGGCCCAAGGCGAAGCTTGTGTCTGTCAGCGACTGCGACGACCTGAATCGCGACTGGTTCGACGAGAAGGAGATCACGGTAGCGGAGTACTGGTACAAGACCACTGAGACCTACACGCTAGTCCTCATGTCAGACGGCTCGACCTACGATGAGGCAGAGCTAGCGCCGGTAATCGACGAGCTGGCGGGCCAGGGAATCACCATCCAGCGTAGCCGAGAGGCCACAAGGGACAAGGTGTGGCAGTGCATCGTTTCCGGCGCTGAGATCGTAGAGGGGCCGAACGAATGGCCTGGGCGGTTCATCCCGCTGGTGCCGGTTTGGGGCGAGATACTGACCCTCAAGGGCAAGGAGACGTTCTTCGGCGCGGTCCGCTTCGGGCGTGACCCGCAGATGATGTACAACTACGAGCGCAGCACGTTCATCGAAGTGCTGGCCGATCAGCCGTATTCGCCATTTATGGCGCCCGCTGAGTCGGTCGAGGGCTACGAGTCGCAATGGCGGAACCTGAAGACGCAGCGCCCCCCGGTGCTGTTCTACAAGTCTGACCCGAACCTGCCCAATGGCGGAAAACCGAGTCGTGAGCCTACGGCACAGTTCCCGGTGGCCTTGGCTCAAGCGGCCCAGATATCCAGTGAAGATATCAAGTCAGCCACTGGCATCCATGACGCGAGTCTGGGAGCCAAGTCAAACGAGACCAGCGGCAGGGCCATCATTGCCCGGCAACGTGAGGGTGATGTTGCCAACTTCGATTACATCGACAACCTGTCGTTTGCGATCAAGTACGACTTTGAGGTGACCAATGACCTGATTACTGCTCTTTACGACACTGAGCGGCAAATACGGATCATCGGCGACGACGGTGCCGAGAAGGTTGTGAGGGTCAACCAAGTAATCCTCGACGAGCAGACCGGTCAGGAAGTCACGCTGAACGACATGTCGAGGGGCAGGTTCGATATCGCCGCGACGGTTGGGCCGAGTTATACGACGCAGCGTATGGAAGCTGCCGAGGCCATGATGCAGCTGGCGAATGACCCATCCCCGATTGGCATGGTCGCCAAGTACGGGTTCATCAAGTCGTTGGATGCCCCGGGCCTAGACGATGTGAGGAAGGCGGCACGGAAGATCCTTGTTGATGGAGGTCTGCTGGAGCCTGAAGAGGGCGATCAGCCCCCGCCGCCTCCGCAGCCGAACCCCAAGGACATGGCAGACGCCAAGAAGAGTGACGCCCAGTCCCAATTGTATGGGGCTCAGGCAGAAGGGCAGCAGCTGGAGAACATGCAGTTGCTGCAGCAAGTGCAGGCGGGGCAAATGCTGATGCAAATGCCTCCACCGCAGCCAGTTCAACAGCTCCCCGATCAGCCGCCGCAAGGCGGTTTTTTTATGGGCGGCTATCCCGGGGCTGACCCCACCGTACCGGCCGGAATGCCGGGCTAAAACCGCCAAGAGGCGCACATGACCAGTGAAGTAGAGAAGCCGCAGCCGGTGGACAACAGCCACCTGGACGCGGGTATTGCCGCGCGAGATTCCCGAGCCGAAGCCGAGAAGGAGGCCAGTCAAACCGCTGAGTCTGAACAGGCCGACGAACAGCAAGAGGCAGAGGAAGACGAGCAGAACGACACCGAAGAGTCGGCAGCTTCGGAAGCGGATGATGCGGCCGCCCCAAAGCCCCGTAAGGGCGTGGGAAAGCGCATCGATGAACTGACGCGCGAGAAGTACGACGCGCAGCGGGAACGGGACTACTGGAGGGAGCAGGCGACACGCGGCAACCAGCAGCAGGCCCAGCCGGTGAAGGAGGCGGATTCCACAGAGCCGACGTTGGAAGGCTGCGAGTTTGATGTGCAGAAGTACAACGCCGCTTGGTACGAGTGGAAGCGCGGGCAGGAGCGAAAAGCCGAATCGCAGCAGAAGCGTGAACAGAAGCTGCAGGAGAGCGCCCAGGGCTTTGCCCAGAGCAACCCCGACTACTTCGAAGTGATTTCGAACCCCTACCTGCGCATCTCGCAGGACATGGTCGACGTCATCGCCGACACCGACAACCCCGCTGCATTGGCCTACTACCTCGGCAAGAACCCCCAAGAGGCCGAGCGCATCTCGGCCATGAACTTGGCGGGTGTTGCCCGAGCCATTGGCCGAATCGAGGCCGAGCTTTCCGCTCCGCCTCCGCCGCGTCAGATCACACCCAAAGCCGTGACCAAAGCCCCGCCCCCTGTGACCACCCTCACTGGGGCGCCCGCTGTCGTGAAGTCGCTGGAAGAAATGTCCATGCGTGAGTACGACGAGCAGCGCCGCAAGGAACGGAAGCAGAAGGGCCTTCGATAAGGAACCATAGAACGTGGCAAATCAATATCTCAACACCAAGCTGATCACCCGCGAGATTCTGTCGACCCTGCGACAGAAGCTGACCTTCCTGCGCAAGATCAACATGGAGTACGACGACAAGTTCGCCGTTACCGGCGCCAAGATCGGCAACTCCATCGACATTCGTGTGCCGACCCACGCCAAGATCCGCCAGGGCCGCATCATGGATGCGAGCAACATGGTGGACAAGACCGTGCCGCTGACCATCACTGACCAGACCGGCATCGATCTGGCGTGGAATTCGGCAGACATGGCGCTGAACATCGATGACTTCCGCAAGCGTTACTTGGATCAGCCGCTGGCCGATCTGGCTTCGGTCATCGAAACCACCGTGCTGCAGCGGGCCCTGCCGTTCGCCAGCAACTACGTGTCGAACGCCGATGGCAAGCTGGACTTCTCCGAAGCGTTGCGCGCCAACAAGCTGCTGACTGACAGCTTGGCCCCGAGCCAGCGCTATCTGGTGACCAACACCAGTGGCACCGTGCAGGTGGTCGACCAGCTGAAGGGCTTCTTCAACTCGCAGGATCGCTTGGCCGAGCAGTACGAAGATGGCCTGATGGCGCGTGCGGCTGGCTTCGATTGGTTCGAAACCACCAACATGCCAGCGCAGGCAATCGGTACGGCAACCGCTTCGGGCTACACCGTGACTGGCGCAGGCCAGACTGGCTCCAGCCTGACTGTTGGTGCAGGCACCGGCACGCTGATCGCAGGCCAGCACATCACCATCGCTGGTGTCTATGCGGTCAACCCGGCGACCAAGGTGTCGACCGGCTTCCTGCAGACCTTCGTAGTTACGGAGAACTTCGCAGGTGGCGCTGGTGCGGTGAAGATCAGTCCGGCCATCATCCCGACCGGTCCGGAGCAGAACGTCACTGCGTCCCCGAATGCTGCAGCACCGGTTTCGGTGCTTGGCGCTGCCGCACAGACTGGCGTGAACTTGGGCTTCGCTCGCGACTTCCTGACCTTCGCAACGGTCGATCTGCCGCTGCCGGAGAACAAGGACGCAAGCCGGGTCAACCTGGACGGCCTGTCCCTGCGTATGGTCCGCGACTACGACACTGTCAACGACCTGTTTCTCAACCGCGTCGACATTCTGTGGGGCTCGGCTGTTCTGCGCCCGGAATGGGGCGTGGTTATCCCCAACGACCCGACTTCGTTCTAAGGAGGACGATAGATGGCACTCGACACTGGCAATACCCGCGCGGCCTCGGCCGTGGAGACCGAGGACGGCACCGTGGTTGGTCGCAATGCGACCTCCAAGGTTGGCTTCTTCGGCGCAACCCCCGCCGCCCAGCCGGCTGCGCTCAGCTTGGCATCGGTCACTGCCGCCCAGCTGGCAACGGCGCTGGCGGCCCTGGGCATCATCAAGACCACCGCCTAATAGCGGTTTAGCAGCAACCAAAGGGGCGTCCATCGGGGCGCCCCTTCTTCTTTTAGAGGCCGCAATGACGACTGTCGCAGAAATCGTTTCTGGGGCCTTGGATCTGTTGCGCGTGAAAGACGCGACAGAGGCAGCAGAGGCTGAGGACATGGCTACGGGCATCAGCTCGCTGAACATGATGATGGCTCGCTGGGAGGCGAACGGGTATTCCGTTGGCTGGACGCCGGTATCCAACCCAGCCGATGTGCTGCCCGTTCCACCTGAGGTTGACGAGGCCGTCATGTTCAACTTGGCTTTGCGACTGCGGCCGCGTTACGGCGCTTCGCTAGAGCCTGACGTGGTCGATACCGCCCGCAGGCTGAAGTCTGACGTGCTGGCGGATGTGTTTTCCAGCAATCCGATGACGCTGGAGCCGGGGCTTCTTGGTTTGGGTGGCGCCTACAACATCCGCACTGATAGGTGGGAGGTCTAATGCCCCTCACTCGCGTAAACCTGCTGGCAGGCTTCAACCGCGACGACTCTCCGGCTTGGTCTGTGCAAGACGTGTGCAACTTCCTGCCTGTAGTGGCGGATCAGCCTGGGACGAAAACGCAGTTCAAGCTGCGGACGCCTCCGGGCCTGAAGCCGTACCAGCGTATTAGCCCGGGGCCGATTCGTGGCGTGCATAACGCTGAGGGCCGTCTGTTCGTTGTCTCTGGGCAGACGCTGTACGAGGTCACGGCGAAGGGTGTCGGCATCAGTCGCGGCACCATTCCCGGCGTTGGCCGGGTGCGCATGGCTCACAACCAGGTCAAGAACGGCAATCAGCTGGCCGTGGTGAATGGTCAGTCGGGCTATATCTACAACACGGCAACGCAGGCGTTCACCCGCATCACTGATGACGGGTTCCCGGGCGCTATCGACGTGAAGTTCATCGACGGCTACCTGTTCTATCTGGAGCCGTTCGGGCGCTTCTGGCTGCATTCGGATCTTGCCGATGGCCTGAGCTACAACACGCTGGATCGGGGCGAGGCAGAGAGCCAGCCTGATCGGTTGGTGGGCCTTGCGGTCAATCAGGGCGAAGTGATCCTGTTCGGTGAGCGAACCACCGAGTTCTACGGCAATACCGGCGAGGCGACTGGGACGTTCCATTCCAAGGGCGTAACGGCAGACGTTGGATGCGCATCCCGCGACACGGTCCAGAACCTGGACAACTCGGTCATGTGGCTGGGTAATGACGGGGTGGTGTACCGACTTGATGGTTACCGCGCTGTCCCGATCAGCACCCGAGCGATTGAAAAGACCATCGCCGCGTCTGACTGGAAAAACGCATTTGCGTTCACTTGGGAGGACGAGGGCCACAAGGTCTACTACATCACGTTCCCCGATGGCGAGACCTACGGCTACGACGTGGTAGTCGGGCTATGGCACCGTCGCCAGTCGTTCGGCCTCAAGCGCTGGCGGCTGAACACCGTCACGTCGTGGGGCCGGAAATGGATCGGCGGCGACTTCCAAGACGGGCGCTTGTGGCTGCTGGACTGGGACTATGTGCTGGAGGGCGACGACGAGCTGATCGCCACCTACACCTCCGCCGAGATCAGCGACAGTGGTAACCGCATCGGCATCCCCGAGATGAACCTGGAGTTTGACGTAGGTCGCAAACAGACGGTGCCAGTGCCATTCCCGGCCGAGGTGACGCCATGATCGGCCTTGACGTGCATGTGCTGGTGATGGACTACACGCCAGCGCAGGTACTGGAGCGCTGCAAGCAGTCGCTGCAGGCTGCCGCAGAGCAGGCTGGATACCCGGTGGCGGTCCACTTCCTGCCGGGCGTAGTGGGCCACCTAGGCCGGGCGAGGGCGAACGGCTATGCCTTGGGCAGCCACCCCTACGTGACCCATGTTGACGATGACGACTGGGTGGAGCCGAACGCCTTTGCGGTGCTGGCCGACCATCTGGCTGCCGGTGTCGATGCCATCACAACCGGCGAGAACCACGTAACAGGCGAAGTGATCACGCCTGCGCCGGACGCCCGCCATCACTTGGCCGTGTACCGCCGCGATGCCCTGCAGCAGATCGGCTACAGCGCCTTCCAGTTCTACCCGGATCAGTACGCGCTGAGCATGTTTGAGCCGGTCCACATCCCGCAGTGCGTCTACAGCCACCGCATCTATGCAGAGAGCGGCAGCAGGAAGCAGCGGCGGGGCAATCCTGAGGCTGCACGCCGGGAGCTGGCTGCGATCAAGCGGCCTGACTTGGCGCTGGTCGAGAACGCCACGCCCGCCGAGATCGCCGCAGCCACTGATGCAGCACTGAGGGAGGTCAAATGAGCAATCTGTTGGCCTCCTTGACCGGCTGGACGCTGGTATCAACCACGTTCGACGGCGAGCGATGGGTGCTCAACTGCTACGGGGCATACGCAGAGCAGCCAAACGGGACCATGGAGTACGGCGGGGCTGAGACTCCCGGGGACACCCTGTCTGCCAGCGTCTCCTACACGGTTACCCCGCCACTGGCTGAAGACCTGTGGCTGCTGGTGCGAACTGTAGAAGGGTTCGTGTTCGCGCATAAGATTTGGTCCGCAGATGGTTCGATGCCGGTGTCAGGGGCGTTCCCGCTGTTCGTTGACATGTCGACCTTCGCGTGGGCGACCGTGGCGGTTTCAACGTCTCCGACGATGTTTGTTGCGCCCAACAGCTACGACCAAGTGGCTGTGCTGACTCTGGTCCCGGACATTCCGCCACCCCCGCCGCCGCCCCCTGACCATCATGTGCTGGTCCGCTACAGCAAGGACGGCGGGCGCAACTGGTCGAACTGGAAGAAGCGTTCCCTGGGCGCAATCGGCGAATACCAGCAGCGCGTGCGCTTCACCCGACTGGGCGAGGGCTACCGCTTTGTGTTCCAGATTCAAATCTCCAGCCCGGTGAAGAGGGATCTGCTGGGCGCAAGTCTGCGCATAGAGCCGAGGGGCTGACGATGCTGATAATTGATGACTTCCTGCCCGATCCTGAATCGGTGCGGGCAGATGGCCTGCGCGCAAACTACGTTGATTGGCATGGGCCAGACGGCGAAATCTACAAGCGCATCGCCATCGCTGAGGTGCCGGGGCTGAGAGAAGGCATTGAGAAGGCCATGGGGCCGGTTGAGATGCTGGGTATGGGCTACCGGCTCAACTTCAATGGCGAGTTGCCGAATGCGGCCATTCACTCGGATATGGGCTGGGGCACACATGCCGCCGTCCTCTACCTGAGCGAGGGCGAGGGTGGCACCGCCTTCTGGCGTCACAAGCAAACCGGCGCAAGCCGCATTGAGCAGGGCGACCTTAGCCTGTTTGAGCACGTTCGCCACGACTGGGACGACGCCGACAAGTGGGACCAGATTGCCCTGGCCGAGATGAAGTTAGGCCGCTGCATCATCTATGAATCGGCCATGTTCCACAGCCGCTGGCCCTTCGCGGCCTTCGGCGATGACGCAAAGACAGGGCGACTCGTAGCAGTCGCCTTTTTTACGCCGGAGGGCTGATGGAAATTCGCAAAGCAACACTGGCCGACGTGCCGGTGATCGTCAGCATGTCCGCACGTTTCTACCCGACTACCCACTACGCCGACTGGTGCGAGATGGACGAGGCGAGCGTGGCGGGGCTGGCAACCGGCCTGATCGAGAACGACGTGTTCTATGTCGCCGAGCGTGACGGTGAGCTGGTCGGAATGATCGGCCTGATGATCGCGCCCTTCCTGTTCAACCAGAACCGCAAGTTCGCCGTGGAGATTGTCTGGTGGGTGGCCCCGGACGCACGCGGCTCACGCATTGCCAGCCAACTCCTGGCGGTGGTCGAGCAGCCCTGCCGTGACGCAGGCGCTGAGCGCATCCAGATGGTCCACATGCCCAACAGCCCGCCGCAGGCCGCAGCGCTGTATCGCCACGCGGGCTACGCGGAATCCGAAATCAGCTTCACAAAGGATATCTAACCATGGCAGCAGTAACTTCAGCAGTCGTTGTCGGCGCTGGCATGGCGTATTCCGCCAACCGCCAGGGAGCAGCCGCGAAGAAGGCGGGACAGGCGCAGAGCAACGCGGCCCAGCAGACCATCGATAAGCAGCAGGGCATCTACGACCACTCCATGTCGCTGGCCCAGCCGTACTACGACGCTGGAACCAATGCGCTGAGCCAGCTGGACGCCGTGAACAGTGGCGACTATTCCGGCTTCAATAGCTCACCGGACTACCTGTTTGCCCAGCAGCAGGGGTTGCAGGGCTTGGACCGTAGTGCAGCCGCGCGGGGTAGCCTGTTTTCAGGCGGTGCCGATGCTGATCGTATGACCTTCGCCTCCGGCCTCGCATCCCAGAATCTCAACAACTACCGCAGCAACCTGATGCAGCTTGCTGGCATGGGCCAAAACCAGTCCCAGTATATGGGGCAGTTGGGGCAGAACTACGGCAATCAGTTCGCCAATGCCATGGGTATCAAGGGTCAGGCTGACGCGCAGAGGGCCTCGGCGACCGCTGGGGCTCAGGCTGGCTACGGCAATGCGCTTGGGTCTGCCTTCGGGGCTTACACGGGCGCTGGCGGCAACTTCAGCGGGCTGACCAACCTGTTCGGCAACGGCGCGGCCTCTGGGGCAACCGCTGGCGGGTCCAACCTTGGCAGCCTTGCGAACTTCGGCAACAACACCAATTGGCTGGCCGGTAACGCCCGCAAGTCGGCATGGGGAGCTTGATCAATGGCTGACTATCAGCAGAATTTTTTGGCCTCCCTGCACGGCGGCATGGACTTCGGCCAGCGCATCAAGCAGCAGCGCGACCAGAGCCAGCTCAACCAGCTGGCAGCGCAGTCCTATTCGACGCCACCGGAACAGCGCGACTCACTGCTGGCTCAGATGGCTGGCGTCGATGCTGGCTCGGCGTTCCAGGCTGAGAAGCAGATGGCCTATTCGGACGAGCGTCGCAACACCAACATGGTGAACATGGCGCGCCTTCTGACCAATGCGCCGCCGCAGGCCCGCGCAGGCCTGTACCGCAGCATGGTGCCGACGCTGTCCCGCTTCGGCTTGTCTGAGATGCCGCAGGAGTACAACGACCAGACCGCCCCGGTCATCGACAAGGCCGCACAGTCGATTGTGCAGGCTTATCAGGGCGGCGGCACGTCAAGCCAGAACAAGGTGATTGGTGATGCGCTAGTTGGGCCTCAGGGGAACATCTTGTATCAGGCTGAACGTCAGCCGGAGTACATGTGGTCTGATCGCGCAGGTGCTTGGATTCCGAGCCCGAACAATGCGCTTATCAGCCAACGCCAAGGGCATGCGCAAGGGACGCCCGCAAATCCGCTTGAGCAAGGCGGCACGCAGGCGCAGGTGGACGCTGACGCAGCACTGGCAAACGAAATGATCGCGGCCGGTATTTCGGATGCGCAGGTTGATGCATTCCTCGCGGCGAGGATGAATCCGAATGGAGGCTCAGCTGTCGCTGCTTTGCCTAGCAGCCTTGAGCCAGTTCGAGTTGCCGGAGTTGGGCCGAAGCCTGAAATCTCCGCTGCAGAACAGATGCGGCTGGACATGGCTGGGCGCGCAGCTAATCGTGCTGATGAGGCTGCGCGCGAGGCGTCTGCTGCTCGGCAAGAAGCGGCAGACCAGCGGAGGCGTGGAGAGGAGGAAAAGCGCCAGAAGGCGGACATGGCAGCGCAGCAAGCCATATCATCGGTTACTGACAGTCTGGGCACAATCCAGCGGCTTCGTAACCACCCTGGCTACAGGCAACTAGGCACGGTGATGGGCGATGCGGCATTGAGCACGCCATTGATCCGAACTGATGCCAAGGGCGCTAACGCGCTACTGGAGACAATCAAGAGCCAGATGCTCATCAACACTCTGCAGAGTCTGAAGGCGGCCAGCTCTACTGGCGCTTCTGGATTCGGCAGTTTGACCGAGCGTGAGGGCGATGCGCTGCGGGCGGCTATTGCAAATCTGACCACCGCGCAGAGCCACGAGGATCTGGATTCGGCTATCGGTCAGGTGGAGAACGTCCTGACACGTAGCCAGAGGCAGCTATCTGCCAGTGCGCCACGGCAGGCGGCTCCTGATCGTCCGCAGACCAATGCAATCCCCCAGCGCGCCCGTAACCCGCAGACGGGCCAAGTAATCGAACTCCGCAACGGACAATGGGTGCCAGTGCAATGACGACTCCCCCGCTACCCCCGGGATTTGAGCTTGAGCAGCCGCAGGGCAGTAGCGCGCCGCCGCTTCCCCCGGGTTTCGAGTTGATGCCGGAAGACTCCAGCTACGGCTCCGGTCCGGCGCTGGAGATCGATATTGTGGGCGGCATCCCTGAGAGTAGGGCAGCGGAACAGCAACATCGCGCTACTGACGGCATGTCAGGGAGCGAGCGTTTCGCTGCTGGCGTCGGCAAATCTTTGGTTGATACTGGCGAAGGTGCCAGGCAGTTCCTTGGCGATATGCCGGGGTTGGGGTTTTCGGCAGTAAGCTCTGGCGTCCTTGGCCTCCTTAAGGGGCAGGGGTTCACCGAGGGGATGGTGAATGGACTCGCGCAGATGGGCCGGGAGCGTCAGGAGATGCGGCAGAGTGCGGCTGACCGCCGTGAGGGCGACCGCGATCTGACCAGTACCGGAGCCGGGCTGTCTGGAAACGTGGCTGGCACCATTGCGCAGATTCTTGGCCCCGGCGCTCTGGCTCGAGGAACTGCAGCCGCTCCTGCAATCCTCCCCACTACTATCCGAGGGAATGCACTGCAGGGCGGGGTAATTGGCGCGGTACAGCCGAACACTGGCGCCCAAGATCGCGGCTTGAACATGCTTCTTGGTGGCCTTGGCGGCGGCGCTGGTGCTGGGCTAGTCAAGGTTGCTGGCGCGACGGCGTCTGGACTTGGAAACCTGCTGGCTCGCACCGGCCTCTCTGGAACTGATCGAAGGGCTGCAGAGCTTGTTGCGCGCGAGGCAACCAGTCCGAACGCACTGACCTACCAGCAGTCGGCGGTTCCAGGTGTCCGGCTTACCCTCGGCGAGTCCACGCAGGACGCCGGGCTTATGGCTCTTGAGAATGCGATGCGCGCAAGGAATCGAGGCGCGTTTGAGGCTATCGACCAGTCGAACAATGCAGCCAGAGTCGGGCAACTTGAAAGGATCGCAGGAACGGATGCTGACATGGCTGCTGCTGAAGCTGCTCGCAGTGACGTTGTTGCCGGTAGGCTTGGGGAGGCGATGCGCGAGGGTGCTGATAGCGAGGCAAGACAGGCCGCTACCGTGGCAAGCGAAAGGGCAGCCGCTCAGGCTGCCAGGGACGCAGCCGTACTGGAGAATACGCGGCTTTCTTCGCTAGGCCTCAAGCCGTCAATCGTGCTACCCGAGGTGCTGGATACCCCTGCCGTTTCTGAGGGCCTGAAGAGTCTGCGGAGCACGGTTGGCGATATTCAAGCGGCAAACGCAACTCGACCAAGTGTTCAGTCTGCGGTGAATGATGTCGCTCGTTCCCTTGATAGGGCTGGAGACTCTGTTGCTAGTCTGTATGGATCGCGCAAGTACATTGGAGATCTGCTTGAGGGGAAGGCTGGTCCAGATAAGGGTTACGCCAAGGCGGCTACACGCGAGTTGATGCAGATCCGCGATGCGCTGGATGAGCAGCTCGCGCAACGGGCCCCGAGCTTCCCGGAGTACCTACAGGCATACCGCCAAGCTTCCAAGCCAATCAATCGGATGGAAGTTGGCAGGGAGGTGCTGCAGCGATCTTCCGGCGCTGTTCCCGATCAGCTTGGGAATCCGGTGCTGACCCCCGCAGGAGTCATGAGGGCAACTGGCGACTTGGACGCCATCGCGGCGAAGGCCACTGGCTTCAAGAAGGCACGGGCAGCAGACATCCTTTCTGCTGAGGACGTTTCAGCCATAAGGGCAATTCAGCAGGACATGGTCCGGCAGGCCAATCGCCAGCGGTCAGGAACGGCAGGCAGTCAGACGGCTGAGCGCCTAGCCATTGGGGATCGAATTGCCAAGCAGTCGCTGGCTACACGAATCCCATGGGCCGGACAGTTCTTTGAGCACTTTGAGGCGAAAGCCAACGAGCAACTGCAAGAGCGCTTGGCTTTCATGATGGCAAACCCGCAGGAGGCGAAGCGAGTCCTGGCGGCACTTCCTGAAAAGGACAGGGCTCCGGTCAGGGCGATGCTTGGACAGCTGGCCATGGCGTCTGGGCGGAGTGCAGGGGCGCAGAGAGACTGAGTTAGAACGTGCGTTCTTTTAGGAGCGCACGCTTTAGCTTCCCATCTGGCAGAAGGCGACAAATAGAGTTTCCGCCCTTGATGGCAACAAGCCAGTACAGAAAGAAGAAGACTGGGGCAAACACCATTTTCAAAGCTAGGGCGTAGAGCCAAGTCATAGATAGTTCCTCCTTGACCCCAGATCGTACCACTGGGGCGTGAAGCCCACACCTAACAGCCCGCCTAGTGCGGGCTTTGTCATTTCTGGAGTCCTGAATGACCTACCGCTTCTACAACCCGGCCCCGGTTCTGATGGATCTGTTGGGCCTAAAGCCGTGCGCTGACGGGTCGCTGACGTTTTGCGAGATCGGCACCACCACGGAAAAGGACACTTGGTCCGATCCTGACCAATCGACTCCGAACGCCAACCCGGTGGAGCTGGATTCGTCGGGCCGGACTGACACCAATATCTGGCTGGACGGGGCCTACACCATCACGCTGCGCGACGGCGACGGGGCAGTCGTCTGGACCCGCGACGTAGACAGCGGACAGGGCAGCGGTGCGACCATTCCGGCGCTGGTCACGGGCCAGTTCCTGACCAACGACGGCTCCAACCTCATCTGGCAGGACGTGCGGCAGGTTCCGGACCCCTCGGGCTCGGCTGACTACATCCTGGGCACTGATGGGTCGAATCTGATCTGGAAGGCCCCGCCAGAAGCGCCGCCCGCTGCCGAGGTGACCAGCGTTGACCGTGTTGTCATCAAGACCGGCGGTGACACGGACTGGCAGATTCTGAAGGGCACGGGCACGGCCCCCGCGTCCGGCCTCAACCAAACCACGCTTGCGGTCACTTTCGCCAATGCGTTCAAGACCGGCACCGTGCCGAACGTGACGATCACGCCTGCCCCTGGCGGCCAGCCGGGTGGACCGGTCTGCACCTATGTGACAGCACCCCCGACCGCCACCGGCTTCACTGCTGGTTTTGACGTGGCAGAGGGCAACTCCGGGCAGCAGAACATCGTCAACCCCGTCGTATTCCAGTGGATCGCTCAGGGGCAAGTGGAGGCTGAGTAATGGCGCTGATGATCCCAAAGGCGACCTCCGATATCTCACGCGGTCAGCCCCTGAATGCCGAGTGGTGGCGATTCTTCAAGTCGGTGGAGGTCAGCCTCAATGCCGGGGGCCTTGCCGAGCAGCTGGCCGCGATACAGAAGGAACTGGCCGAGCTGAGCGAGCCGGGCATCCTGCCGGTGAAGTCCGTCAACAGGAAGTACGGCGCTGTCATCCTCGATGCAGGGGACGTGGGCGCTGATCCGGCTGGCGCTGCTGCCGCTGCAGTTGCAGCCCACGTCTTAGCCGCAGACCCACATCCGCAGTACACCACCGAGGCCGAAGCCGCTGCAGCCGCCCCAGTGCAGTCGGTCAATGGCGAAACCGGCGGCGTGGTGCTGGATGCGTCGGACGTTGGGGCAGATCCGGTTGGGAGTGCATCTTCTGCTGTCTCTGCCCACGTCGCTGCATCGGACCCGCACACGCAGTACTTTTCCAAGCCAACTGGAAGCAGCGCAGAGTTTTTGCGGGGAGACGGCACAAGCTCGCCCTCAATCGGCACTGGACTCTTCTATGACGAGCTAAACCGCAGGCTAGGGGTTGGAGAGTCTTCGCCAGCGTACACGCTTAGCTTGAAGGGGCCGTCCGCAGGAATCCAAGTAAACCGAACAGGCGGGTTGCCATTCGCTCAGTTCATTAGAGATGGCGACATAACGGTCGGATTTCAGTTGCGAGGAATGTCTGCAGGGCTCTCGATCACATCGGCTGATGCTTCTACCACTTTTGTGCAAGTCAGTAGTACATATGTCCGCCCCGGTGTTGATAACGCTCAGACCCTAGGAGGGGCGAGCAACCGCTGGTCAACGGTTTACGCAGCAACCGGCACAATCAACACTTCCGACGCCCGCGAGAAGACAACGGTTCGACCGCTGACAGCATCCGAGCTGGCGGCAGCGGCAGAGTTGGGGAGCGCAGTCGGCGCGTACCAGTGGCTGGCGATGATTGCCGAGAAGGGCGACGCGGCCCGGGAGCACATCGGTATGACGGTGCAGGGGGCGATTGCCATCCTTGAATCGCATGGCCTTGACCCGTTCGCATACGGCTTCATCTGCTATGACCAGTGGGACGAGCTGCCCGAGGTGGTCGGCGAAGAGGGCGAGGTGGCGCAGGAATACCGTGCAGCTGGCGACCGCTACAGCTTCCGGATGGACGAGCTGCTGGCGTTCATTGCTCGCGGACTGGCCCACAGGTTGGATACCGTGGAGCAGAGGCTGGCAGCTGCTGGCCTCTAATCCCAGGCCCTGAGACGCCCCGGCGCTAGGCTGGGGCATGCTCCCCGAATGCTACCGCTGGACCGACAACCCGGACATTTGTTTCCTGGGCCTGAACTACTGGCAGGTGGCCGTGTTGCGGCTGGTCGATGGGAAGGTGCATGGTTCGGTGACGTGGCAGGGTCGGGTCCACACCTTCCGGGCCGGATCGTTTGAGCAGGCCAAGCGCTGGACAGAGAGGTGGGTTTCCGCCCGAGGGAACGCGATGCCCAAAGCCCCGAGTCCGGGGCGATCACGGAAGAAGAACGGGCAGGCGGCGGCCCATAAAAACTTGCACCGTTTTTGCACCAGTAGGGAATATAGCCACCGCTGAGACCCGCTAATTACGGTGCATGGCTTTTGTTAGTAGGATTGCACAAGCCTTTAAATTCAATTACTTGGAAAGCCGTGGCCGGATTGAAAATCCCCGTGTCGGCGGTTCGATTCCGTCCTCGGCCACCAAAAATTTCAAGGGCTCGCAGAAATGCGAGCCCTTTTTTGTTGTTTGATCTGCTCCGTTTCCGCGCCGTGGCTTCTAATCCGGCAGCCCAGCTGGAGCGCAAGCAGGCAGTGAGCGCGGCGCCTGGCAACACGTTTCGTCCGCGTTGCGCCTGCAATTGCCCAGCGCACGTGGCGGCGCCCATCGGGTCTTTATCGCGCCAGCAGCATTGTCTGGAGAGGGACGTCACGCAGACGTTGCGCAGCCGCAGATGCCTGGCTGCCATTCACCATCTTCCGGTCGCAAAGAACCAAACATGATTGGACGCGCTGTGCTTGCGCTGGCGACTCTAACGGTGGCGCTGTGCGCGTGCATCGCAACAGAGGCAACAGGGAGGTTGGGATGGAGGATCCATCAATGTCCGCGCGGATCAAGGCATCACGCGTCAGTGCAGGACTGTCGCAGACGGAACTGGCGGTCGCGATCGGTGTGAACAGGGCGACCGTCGGGCATTGGGAGCGCGGTGGGGCTTTCTCGCCAAGCCTTGAGCACCTGCAGGCACTGAGCGTGACGTTGCAGGTCAGCCTGGATTGGTTGGTTCATGGCGAACCGTCAGTACCGCCATCGTCCACGCATACAACGGTTTCATTGTCCCCGCGGCTCGCGGCCGAACAGCGGATGGTTGGGTTGTCGCGACAGTTGCCACTGTCCTTCGTTGATCGCGTGCTTGCGCTGATGGAAGGCATGGCTGCCTATCTATGAGGGGGGGAATGCCGTGCTGTGCGGAGAACAGCACGGCGTTTGCCCCGATGGTGGTGATGGCGTCTAGTGAGGGTGCGGGCCGCGTCGCTTGCCTGCATCAAGCAAGACGCCCCGCTGTTGCCAAGGTAGGGGGGCTACACCGGGACGCGTTCCTGGTGTGCGCGCTGTCTTGGTCATGGTGTTTCCCAACTCTCTCAAGAAGGAAATCTGCAATGGCTGACAATCTCAAAACACCCAAGGCGCTGTCTGCATTGGCGTTGGTTCTGGCGGGCAGCGTGACGGGTGGTGCGTTCGCGCAGTCACCTGATGCGGCAACACTCGACCAGCAGCTCTCCGTTGCCACCAGCATCGACCTGGCCAATGACGCGGCGTCGGCCGGGGCTGGAGCGGTGGCGCAGCTGGGTGTCGATCCGCACCATGTTGACGAAATCCACCATCACCACAGCGAAGCCAACCTGGCTGCACGGGAAAGTGACGCGGTTGGCG
Organism: Stenotrophomonas sp. UBA7606; assembly: GCF_002477705.1. NCBI lineage: Bacteria > Pseudomonadati > Pseudomonadota > Gammaproteobacteria > Lysobacterales > Lysobacteraceae > Stenotrophomonas > Stenotrophomonas sp. UBA7606. The sequence goes on from NZ_DLJW01000003.1 coordinate 32,177, forward strand.
GCGCCGACGACGCCGTGTTCAAGGTTTGATCCCCGGGCGTGCCCGCGTGGTGCGGGCACGCCTTTGCAATGCTGTGCGATACAAGGATGAATCACGTGGATATGCCAGTGGATGGTGTGTTGGACGGGGCAGGTGACGTGCGGGTACTGCTGGGGCTGGCCCAGGTCGATGACCAGGCGGCTACTATGGCCGATGGGATCATGTGGGCAAGGCTGCGCGCGATGCGGGGTCATCTGCATCGGATTTTTTCCGGCAGCGGCAGCGATCTTCTGGTTGCGGCCGTCAAAGAACGCTACGGGCAACTCACGCCGGCCCATCAGGCGCGGGTTCTGCTGAGTTCGGAGTTTTGTGATCGACAGATGGCCTGGAACCACGCCTGGCGAAGGGTGCCGAGGGGCGAGGGCGGCGGTGCAAGCGAACAGGTTGGGCCGCTGAGAGACATTTTCGACATCCTGTGCCGCGAGCACGCGATTGCCGGATTGCTCGGCGGCAGCACGCATGAGCATCTGCGCCGTAGTGAGCAATGGCAGGTGTATAGCCCGGCCGGCGACGTGGTTGCGCTGAAGGGGGAGGACGGGCATTGGCGGCTGGAGTCGCTGCCCACCATTGGTGGCTGCGTGGCGGTCGACTTTGACAGTCCATCGGCCAGGTTGCATGAGCCGCGGTCCGGCATCTTGAGCCAACCCTGCCTGCCATTCCTGGCCGCGGAACGGACTGCGTTGCTGGAGAAGCTCGAGCGCGCGCTTGGTCTGATTGATGCCTGCGAGCCATTCTATGGGCAGCTGATTCGAACCTTCGTTCGCCGGATCATCGTCCGCAAATCACAAAGCGATGGCGATGCCGTATCCCTGCACTATGGATCGGAACACGCGCCGCGGCACCCGGGCTCGTTGCGGCTGCTCAACTTCCACCGATCCCTGGTGAGCGTGGAGGCATGCATGGAAAGCCTGATGCATGAGAGCACCCACAATTTCCTGGCGGCATGGGAGCTGTCACAGGGATTTCTTGCCGGTAACGACGACAGCGTTCGCGTCATCTCGCCGTGGTCGGGGAATCCGATCCCGGCTTCTTCGTTCATCCATGCGGTCTTCGTCTACTACATCTGCCATCGCCTGCATGAGCAGCGCCTGCAGCGGGAGCAGGCGTTGAGTTCCGCCGTGCGTGGGTTCATCGAAGGGCGTCTGGCAGTGTGCGCCGCCGGATTTCTGATCGCGCGGCCGCTCAGCTCGCTGCTCCCCGCTGACGCCGCACTGCGGCCGGGTATTGCTGCCCTGCTGGACGAGATGCAGGCGGGTATGCGTGTGCAATACGCAGCGAAGGTGTGGGCATGAGTGCGGTGACCATTCTGCATGCCGACCGTGGTGATCCCATTGCCCGCATTGCACGAGCCAAAGGTAAAGCTGGGGATGTCCGCGTCCTGCATCTGGATGATTGGCTGCAGCTTGTGCAGCCTCGCCCCTGGCCGCAGATGCTTGCGGTGCGGGCGGATGCATCCGGCGCGCCGATAGTCGGCAGGCATGTCGTCAACCGTCTCTTCACTGTGGCCGCGACCGCTACGGGCAGGCGTTTGGAGCAGGGCTCCAGGAACGAACGCTGGTTGCACGTGCGCCTGCAGCAGGTATTTGAACCTGCTGCGTCGCTTGCCTACGAGCCGGGTGTGCGGGGTATTTCGCGGGCCTTGCTTCCGCTCAACCTGCAATGGTCGTCGCTCCGGCACGAAGCGGGTATCCGGGTGCCGAGGTTTGTGTATGGCTTTGGCTTCCAGCGTCCTGATACCGCCGGATTGCGGAATCCGATGCAGAAGTCGATCTGGTCCTTGTTCGATTGGGACCAGGAGCGGCATCTTCCGTCGATTGAAGCAGCACGGCATCAGTTTTTCGTGGAGCGGCCGTCCGGCGAGCCCGTGCTGGCCTGTTTCCTGGGCGAGCATGTCTGTGCGCCCCTGCATCCGCATGGCCAGCCACTGTTCCTTGCAGAGGCTGATGCAGCTGAACTGCGGCGCATATGTCAGGCCGCGCGACGAGCGTTCCATGCAGAGGCCGGAGAGCTGCTGCTGTATCGCGACCAGCAGGGTTGGGTCTTCCATGCGTTCTCACCGCACCTGCGCTCTGCCCAGCAAATGCCTGATTTCGAGTTGCGGGCACGCGCGTGGATGGAAGACTTGTGCTCCCCAGGCGTCCGTGTGGTGTCCGGGCAGACTGCGGATCACCGCAGCTGATTGACCTGTACCGGACCGGAAGTTCCACCTGCAGCAGATGGTGCTGGCTGCCCAGCCGTGGCCAGTACCAGGAGACGAACAATGCTGGGTCACTATGTTCACTTGGCGCTGCGTGCGCTCGGGAGGTCGCCGCTGATGGCTGTTGCCGTGGTGGTTGCCCTGGCGCTGGGGGTGGGGACGAGCATTGCCATGCTTACGGTGGTTCGGGTGATGTCCTGGGATCCCTTGCCCGGGCTGAGCCAGCACCTCTATCGCCCTGTCATGGATCCATTGCCAGCATCGTTCAAGATCCGGCCAGGTGCCGATCCCCGCATCGCCATGACCTGGGTCGACGCCAAAGCCCTGCTTGATGATGGTCCTGCGGCTGCCCAGGTTGCATTGGCGACCGGCCGTGTGGTCCTGCCGCCACAAACGCCGTTGGATCAGCCTGCGTATGTGGATGGGCAGTTTGCGACGTCACAGGTTTTCCGCGTGTTCGGCATCCGCTTTCTGGAGGGGGCGGGCTGGTCAGCGGCCGAAGAAGCCGGGCACGCGGCCGTCATTGTGATAAGTGAGAGCTTTGCCCGCAGGCTCAGGGCAGAGGGTTCCTTGGTTGGGAGGCGGATCCGGCTCAGCGAGCACAGTTTTACCATTACCGGCGTGATCGCCGATTGGACACCAGTGCCGCGCTTCCATACCGATATGCAGCGCGAGGTGTTCGCGGGCAGGGATGATTTCTTCATCCCCTTGGAGACGGCGATTGCCCTGGATATGGAGGTGCGCAACGCGGTGTTTTCGTGGGGTGATGTGACCAACTCCCGCGACATGAAGAGCGCATCGGCGACATGGCTGCAGTTCTGGGTGGGACTTGAAGACGCGCAGGCGCGTGCCGCGTACGCTGCTTTCCTGCAGAACCATGTGCAGGCCCAGCTTGATCTGGGCCGATTCCAGCGCCCGCAGCAGACGGCGCTCGTGCCGTTGCGCGACCATCTGCGGCAGCGCGGGGTTGTACCTGCGGAAGTCAGGCTCCAGTTGTGGCTTGCGATTGGGTTCCTGTTTGTCTGCATGGTCAATATCTGCGCGCTGTTGTACGCACGCTTGAGCCGGCGTACGCATGAGATAGCGGTTCGGCGGGCATTGGGGGCACGGCGTGCCGATGTCGTGCTGCAGTTGGCCACAGAGGCGGTGCTGGTGGGCGGCCTGGGAGGCGTGGGTGCATTGGCCGTTGCCGCGCTGGGCCTGTGGTTTCTGCGTACGCAACCGGAGGGCTATGCAGCTTTGGCGGTGATGGACTGGCCCATGGCCGTGCTCACGCCCTTGCTGGCCTGTGTGTGCAGCCTGCTTGCCGCTGCTTTGCCTGCCTTGCGCGTGGCTTCCACCCGTATAGCCATGCAGATAAAGGTCGCCGAATGAACATCCTGCAACTGGCATTGATTGCACGAGCACTGACCCGCCATCGTCTGATTGTTGGCATATTTGCCGTGCAGATCGTGGTGACGGTGGCAGTAGTGGCGAACATCGCTTTCCTGTTCGTGCAGCGGCTGGATGCGCTGGCCGTTCCCAGCGGGCTTGCCGAGCCGGGTCTGGCCATTGTCGAAGCGGAGTTCGTCGGCGATGGGCTTGGCCGCATCCCTGGGGTAGTGCAGGCGGACCTGCAGGCATTGCGGCAGTTGCCTGGGATCACCGCCGTGTCGGTGCTGGGGGCGGTGCCGTTGGGACAAACCGGCTGGTCGATCGGCGTTGGCAATCTGCCCGACGTACAGGACGGGGCGCCGGGTGCTGTCGAGGCCGATGTTGCGGTATTTGCGGCGGCCCCGGATGCCATCGCCGCGCTGGGCCTGCGACTGGAAGCCGGCAGTGATTTTGGGCAGGACGCGTATGTGCCGCTGGCATCGGATGACTACTTTTCGGGCCTGTACAAGGCGGCGGAAGTGATTGTTTCCAGACAGATCGCCGAACGGCTGTTCCCGGGGCAGAACCCGCTTGGCAAGGCCTTGTACGCCGACGGCAACCATCCACTGCAGATTGTCGGCGTCGTCGAGCATCTTGCACGGCCGGTGCTTGGGCAGGGGCTCGATGGTGATGCAAGCATCCTGTTGCCTTTGGTGCCGGACGGGGCACGGGTGACGTACGCGTTGCGGACGCAGCCAGGCCGGATCGGCGAGGTGCTGGCTGCTGGTGAGCAGGTGCTCAAGTCCAATGAGCGCAGCCGGATGCTGCGACGCTCGCTGCCCTATGTGGATCTCCGCCAGGGTTACTTCCGGCGCGACAAGACGATGGCAACACTGTTCATCGGTGCCGGCGTGGCGCTGCTGCTGGTCACGGGTATCGGGATCTATGGGTTGTCCAGCTTCTGGGTCCGCCAGCGTTATATGCAGATCGGTATACGCCGTGCACTGGGCGCTCGAAGGCGCGATGTCATCAGCCATTTCCTGGCGGAGAATCTGATGATCTGCACTGTCGCCGGTGCACTTGGCGCGGCATGTGGTGCACTGCTCAATCGGGTATTGGCACTGTTCAATGAGGTGCCCGTCATCCAGTGGCCTTACCTGGTCAGCGCTGCGGTGCTGGTGGCGATGGTCGGGCAGTTGGCAACCTGGCTGCCGACCCGCCGTGCGGCCAGGGATGCGCCAGTGACATCCTTGCGCGGTGGCTGAAAGCCGGGTGTAGCGCACTACACCCGGGGGCGCGGATCAGGCGGCGGGCAGCAGTGGACGCAGCACCGGCTCCAACTGCTCGCGGCGCCAGCCGGCCAGGGCGACTGGCCAGTCACCGCTTTCCAGCAGGGCTTCCAGGTGCTTGCGCGAGGCCAGCAGGCCCTCCGGCAGGCCCAGCTCGGCAGTGCGCTTGCTCACGGCGTCCTGCAGGCGCTTGAGCGCGCTCTTATTGCCGTCGGTGGCGGGCAGGGCCATCGGTGCGTCGGCTTCATCGGCCAGCGGCGTGTTCAAGGCCTCCCACAGTGGCTGCGCCAGTTTGCGCGGTGCCTTGGGGAAACGGCCGAACAACTTGAGCATGGCGTCGTAATCGGCCGGTGGGGTGCGTGCCAGCAGGTTGGCCAGTTCGTTGTCCAGGATCCAGCTGCGCGGCTTGTCGCTGCTGCGTGCCTGGTGGTCACGCCAGCGCAGCAGGCGCAGCAGGCGCCGCTGTGCGTCCGGCTCCAGGAACTGCGAGGACCGCATGGACAGGTGCGGCCAATGCTCGCCTTCGTCGCGTTCAACGCTGGTCAGCAGGCGCTCGCCGTCGTCCTGCAGCCATTGCATACGGTCCGTGGCCTGCAGTTTGGTGCTGATGGCGTCGTGCAGGGCGAACAGGTACTCCACGTCGTCGGCGGCGTATTCCAGCTGCGCGTCGCTGAGCGGCCGCTTGAGCCAGTCCGAACGGGTCTCGCCCTTGGGCAGGGTCACGCCGGTGATCTCGGCTACCAGCTTCTGGTAGCCCATGCCGCCGCCGATGCCAGCCAGGGCGGCACCGATCTGGGTGTCGAACAGCGGGCGCGGCAGCGCGTCGCAGGCGCACTTGAACGCCACCAGGTCCTCGCTGGCGCTGTGCATGACCTTGGTGATGGAGGTGTCGCTCAGCCAGGGTTTCAGGGCTTCGCACATGCCCGGTATCAGCGGGTCGATCAGCAGGATTTCATCGCCAACAGCCATCTGTACCAGCGCCAGCTGTGGCCAGTAGGTGCGTTCGCGGATGAATTCGGTGTCCAGCCCGATCCGGCTGGGGCGCTGGCGGTAGCGTTCTTCCAACTCCGCCGGGTGTTTGATCCAGTAAGCCACGTGGGTTCCGTCAACTGCAGGGTTTGCTCAGGCGGGTGAGAATAGCCTAACGTCGGGCCGCTCCCGGGAAAGTGTGCAAGGTAATGGAGGCGTTTTTGGGTAAGACCGGCCAGATCACGGGCTTGATGGCGCTGCTGCTGGTGGCCCTGGCGGGCTGTCAGCCGTCATCGGCGCCGGATCCGGCACAAGCGGCGGCGCAGGAGCAGAAGTCCCTGGCCGCGCGGGTTGCCGCGCGGCTGGAGGCACGCGCGGTGGCCAAGGCCGCACAGGCGGCACCGGATCCGGTGGCGGTGGTCGAGGACACCGCGCTGCCGGTGTGGAATGCGCCGGAGCTGAGCCTGGCGCCAGAGCAGCTGGCGCAGGCGCGCAAGGACGCCGACAAGGCACTGGCCGAGGACCGGCTTTACAAGGATGCCAGCGACGCGATCCCGCTGTACCTGGCCATCCTGGCCCAGGATCCGCAGAACCGCGCGGCCCGGCTAGGGCTGGACAAGGCCCGGCAGCGCCTGCGCAGCCTGATCGGGCAGCGCTTGGCGCAGACCGAGAATCAGCGTGTGGCTCTGGCCGAGGCTGCGGAGATGACGGGGGTTGCAGTGGCACTCGCGCCTGATGCCAAGGCCGAGCAGGCCCTGCAGCAGCGGGTGGCGACGGCGCGGCGGCTGTTGGCATTGAACCGTGCCGGCGAACAGGCCCTGCGGCTCTACCAGTTGGGGGAGGATGGCGGCGGCGCGCAGGCAGCGTTTCGTGAGGTGCTGGCGGCCGATCCGCTCAACAGCCGTGCCCGGCAGGGGCTGGCCGCAGTGGAAAGCGGGCTGATCCGGCGTGCCGAGCATGCTGCCGGGGTTGATTCGGATTTCCCTGGCGCGGCGCGCTGGTTGGACAAGGCCGGCACCATCCGCGGCGAAGGGGCGGTGACGGTACTGGATGCACGGCGGCGGGTGGAGGCCATCCGCCGTGCCCAGTTGGATGCCCTGCGCGAAGGCGGCCTGCGCGACCTCACCTCATCGCAGGGGCTCAAGCCGGCCCGCGAGAAGCTGGAGCAGGCCATCCGCATCGCCTTGCCCGGTGATCGCACCGTGGCACTGTTGCGCCAGCGCATCGATCTGGTCACCCACTACGGCAGCTTCCGGCCGGGGCAGGTGTTCTCCGACGCGCTGGCCAATGGCGGCCGTGCGCCACAGATGGTGGTGGTGCCGCATGGGGCGTTCCAGATGGGCGCGCCAGCGGAGGAGGTGGGATCGGTGGATGCCGAGCGCCCCCAGCACTACGTCCGCTTCGACCGTGGTTTCGCCATGTCGATCACCGAGGTGACTGTGGCCGATTTCCGCCGCTTCGTGGAGGCTGCCAACGCCCGGCCACGCGCCACCCGGCGCGGCCATTCCATCGTCTACGACGAGCGCAGCGGCAATTTCATCCGCCGCAGCGGGGTGGACTGGCAATCCGATTACAACGGCGTCAAGGCCGCGCCCAACAGCCCGGTGATGCATGTCAGCGTGCGCGATGCCGAGGCCTATGCGGCATGGTTGTCGGAGCAGACAGGGCGCTACTACCGCCTGCCCAGCGAGTCGGAGTTCGAGTACGCGCTGCGGGCCGGCAGTGTCGGCCGTTATCCCTGGGGGCGGGCGGCCGTGCCGCCGGAGAACACCGGCAACTTTACCGGCAGCCTGGATGTGTCGCCCAGCGGCCGCCACTGGAACAACGCCTTCATCGGTTATGGCGATGGCTTCTGGGGCACCGCGCCGGTGGCCATGTTCCGAGCCAATGCCTGGGGATTGCACGACATGGGCGGCAATGTCAGTGAGTGGGTGGCCGATTGCTGGCATGCCAGTTACCGGCGTGCGCCCGCGGACGGTGCCGCCTGGTACAACCCGGGTTGCCGGCAACGGGTGATCCGCGGAGGCAACTGGGCCAACGCACCGGAACAGGTGCGGGCGGCGTGGCGGCAATCGCAGGATTCGGATGTCACCTCGGCCCGGATCGGCTTCAGGCTGGTGCGCGGCATTTGACCTTGCCCATGCGCCCAGTAGCGTTAACATCGGCCACGGCCAGCCCGGCCCAGACGGAACCCAACCATGCGACAAGATCCTTTCGGTAACCAAGGCGGCAGCCGTCAGCGCCGGGGCGGCGGCCTGTTCGGCAACATCCGTTGGGTGGTCCTTTTGGGCTTTGCGATCTACGGGGGCTGCTACTACTTCGGCAACCGTTCGGTGGACCCGTACACCGGTGAAAAGGTGCTGATCGACAGCTCGCTAGACGCGAACGAGGAGAAGGCCCTTGGCCTGCAGGCCTACCAGGAGATCCTGTCGCAGGAGCGTCCGGTGGACCCCAACTCGCAGATCGCGCGGCAGGTACGCGAGATCGCCAACCGCCTGATCGCCAAGGTGGACGTGGTGGAAACCTCGCTGGCGCAGGAGCATGGCCTGCAGCCACAGCATTTCGCACGTGATTTTGATTGGGACGTGAATGTGCTGCAGTCCGACGAGGCCAACGCGTTCTGCCTGCCCGGTGGCAAGATGGCGGTGTATACAGGCCTGATCCCGGTGGCACAGAACGCCGATGCGCTGGCGGTGGTGATGGGCCACGAAATCGCCCACGCCTTGCTGCGGCATGGTGCCCAGCGCATGGCCCAGCAGAAGCTGACCCAGATCGGGCAGATGGCGGGCGCGGCCAGCGGCATGGACGCGCAGCAGCAACAGATGATGATGTCGGCAATGGGCTACGGCTATCTGTTGCCCTATGCGCGCTCGCATGAAACCCAGGCCGATGAAGTGGGCCTGATGTTGGCCGCCGCCGCCTGTTTCAATCCTGAGGAAGCGGTGCCCTTGTGGCAGCGCATGAGCGAAGCCAGTGGTGGCCAGGCGCCGCCGGAGTTCTCCTCCACTCATCCCAATCCCGGCACCCGTATCCAGAACCTGCAGGCGTTGATGCCCAAGGCATTGGAGTACAGGCAGCGTTACTGCACCTCGCAATAAGCAGGCAACAGCAGGACGGGGCGCCTTGGAGCGTGCGCGGCGGTTGATGTACCCAAGCGCTGCTGTGCACCAGCCCCATTGGCGTGTTTTGCGAGGTGCGCCGCGTCTGCGGGCTAGAGGGTTTTTTCTACCCGTAGCTGCAGGCTGCCTTCTGCCAGACGGGCCTGCAGGGTGTCCCCCGGACTGGCCTGATCGGCGCTGCGCACCAGGCTGCCATCGTCTGCGCGGGTGAGGATGGAATAGCCACGCGCCACGGTTGCCAGTGGGCTGACCGCTTCCAGCGAACGGGCAATGCCGCGCAGGCGCAGTGCATCGCGCTGCAGTTGCCGGTCCATGGCGGCCTGCGCGCGCGGGGCCAATGCCGCCAGTTTTTCTGCCAATGCATCCAGGTGGCGCTGTGGCTGCGCGTTGCGCAGCACGGCGGCGGCATGGCGCAGCTGTGCATGGCGGCGTTCCTGTTGCTGGCGCCACGCTCCCTGCAGGCGTGCAAAGGCTGCCTGCTGACGGTGCTCCAGCAAGGTCAGGCGGGCCTGGGGGCTGTGCGCCTGCAGGCGCAGGGCGGCACGGTCGGCACGCTGCATGGCCTGGCCCAGGGTATGCACCTGCAGCTGGTTCAGGCGCTGCGCCAGCCGGCGCACGCGCAGGGCAAGGTCACGCTGGTCGGGTACCAGCAGCTCGGCGGCGACCGAGGGGGTCGGCGCGCGCAGGTCGGCGGCGAAGTCGGTCAGGCTGAAGTCGGTCTCGTGGCCTACTGCCGAAACCACCGGCGTATTGCTGGCGGCAACCGCACGCGCCAACTGTTCATCATTGAACGCCCACAGGTCCTCCAGTGAGCCACCACCGCGGGTCAGCAGAATCACGTCGTAGCGGCCACTGGCATCGGCCTGGCGCAGCAGCGAGGTGATCTGCGGTGCAGCGGTTGCGCCCTGTACCAGCGAGGGGAGCAGTTCGACTTCCAGCATCGGGAAGCGGCGCGCCAGCACGCTCAGTACGTCACGCACCGCCGCGCCGCTGGGCGAGGTGATCACCGCCAGCCGGCGCACATGTGCCGGCAGCGGCCGCTTGCGTGCCGGGTCGAACAGGCCGTCGGCTTCCAGGCGTGCCTTCAATTCGTCGTAGGCACGGCGCAATGCGCCTTCGCCGGCCTCTTCCATGTGGTCCAGGATCAGCTGGTAGTCGCCGCGTGCTTCATACAGGGTAAGCCGCCCGCGCACGAGTACGCGCATGCCCTCGCGCGGGATGAACTTCAGCCACTGGCTCTTGGGCTTGAACATGGCCGCGCGTACCTGCGCGCGCGCGTCCTTGAGCGTGAAATACAGGTGCCCGGAGGCTGGCCTGCTGACACTGCCCAGTTCACCCTCCACCCACACCAATGGGAACGCGCTTTCCAGCAGGTCGCGCGCCAGCGTGTTGAGCTGGTTGGGGGTGAGGATGTCGTTGCTTGGGCTCATGGACACAGTACGGCAGAAAGAAGGCGCGGCGATTGTGGGCAGGATGGCCTGCCGGATCGCCGGTTGGGGGCCATCTTAAGCCCTGCGGCTAGTCGAAGAAATCGAAGATGGAAATGTCCAGGTCCGGGAATTCCAGCCAGGACAGGTCGAAGTCGAACCAGCTGGAGTTGCCGGCGTTGGCCACCGAATGCAGCATTTCGGCCTTCATCGCCGCATAGTCACAGACATCGTTGCTGCCGGCATGCAGGCGATCAAAGTCGGCATGGGTATTGAACAGCGCATGTGACCAGCAGGCCACGTCGATATCGATTTTGTTGCGGCGGTTCGCCTCGCGCACCTGCTGCACCGAATAGAAATTGCGCTTGCCATGGTGGCGGACCAGGTCATCGCCTATCAATTGTGCCTGGCGGCGCTTGTCCGCTGGGGCGATGCTGCAGGGTGCTTGCTGGATATGGGTGTCCATCACGGTCCTTGTGGCGGTGTCGGGTGCGCATCATTGCACGGCGGGCAGGGATGCGTCCGCTTGCCCTTCGGCGGCATCGGCATGCCGCTGCAGCGCCCATTGCACATGCTCACGGACCAGCGGCGATGCATGCCCGCTGCGGCTGTGCAGTGCCTGCAGCACGCTGGGCGTAGCTGTGGCATTGCCCAGCGCCACGGCAATGTTGCGCAACCAGCGCTCATGGCCGCTGCGCCTGATGGGGCTGCCTTCGGTGCGGCGCAGGAATTCCTCCTCATCCCAGGCGAACAGCTCCGGCAGGGTGGCGGTATCCAGGTTGTTGCGGGCGCGGAAGTCGGGCTCGTCCGTGCGCCGGGCAAACTTGTTCCAAGGGCAGACCAGTTGGCAGTCGTCGCAGCCATAGATGCGGTTGCCCATGAGTGGGCGCATTTCCAGCGGGATCGCGCCATCGTGCTCGATGGTCAGGTAGGAAATGCAACGCCGCGCATCCAGCCGGTGCGGGGCGATGATGGCAGCGGTGGGGCAGACGTCGATGCAACGGGTGCAGGTGCCGCAGTGGGCGGCGGCGGGTACGTCGATCGGCAGCGGCAGGTCGACGTAGATCTCGCCCAGGAAGAACCACGAGCCACCATTGCGATCGATCAGGCAGGTGTGTTTGCCGATCCAGCCCAGCCCGGCGTTGCGTGCCAGGGCGCGCTCCAGCACAGGTGCCGAATCGACGAATACCCGGTAGCCGAATGGGCCGATCTCGCTGCCGATGCGTTCGGCCAGCTTCTGCAGCCGGTTGCGCATCAGCTTGTGGTAGTCGCGGCCCAGCGCATAGCGCGCCACATAGGCGCGCTCGCCATCATTCAGGGTGGCCCAGGCTTCGGCGTCGTCCTTGTGGCCATAGTCCAGGCCTACCGAAATGACCCGCACCGTGCCGGGCAACAGCTCCTGCGGACGCGCACGCAGGCTGCCATGGCGCGCCATCCATTCCATCGTCCCGTACAGGCCCTTGCCCAGCCAGTCGGCCAGGTGCGCTTCGTCCTCGCCCAGTTCGATACCGCTGACCCCGCAGCGCTGGAAGCCAGCGTCGCGGGCAAGCTGGCGGATGCGCAACGACAGCTGCGCGGGATTGGCGGCGGTAACGGCTTCAGGCATGGCGCAAGTATAGAATCGTCGGCATGTCAGAGCCCGTTGAACTGTTTGATATCGCCGCCGCACGTCGCATCGACGCGCAGGCAACCGCTGCCCTGGGCGGCGACGGCTATGTGTTGATGCAGCGCGCAGGCCAGGCGGCCTGGCACAGCGTGCTGCAGCATTGGCCCCAGGCGCGATGCATCGTGGTGGTATGTGGGCCGGGCAACAATGGCGGCGACGGTTACGTGCTGGCCCGCCATGCCCGCCAGGCCGGGCGGCAGGTGAGTGTGTTGCACCTGCCCGATGCGCCGCCACGCAGCGGGCTGGCGCAGCGTGCCTGTACCGACTACCTGGCTATTGGCGGCCACGTCGAGGTGACCCTGGACTGTCTGCAGCAGGCCGATCTGATCGTGGATGCGCTGTATGGCATCGGCTTGGCGCGTGCGCCAGAGGGCGAGGACATCGCGCTGATAACCGCCATCAATGCCGCCCCGGCACCGGTGTTTGCACTGGATGTGCCCAGCGGCGTGGATGCCCTCAGCGGCGACGTGCCCGGCATGGCGGTGCGCGCGCAGCGGGTGCTGCAGTTCATCGTGCCGCACGTGGGGCTGCATACCGGTGCTGCGCTGGAGCATGCCGGGCAGCGTCTGTTGGCGGATCTTGGCGTTCCGGTGGAGGCGTTTGCCGGCGTTGCTCCGGCCGCCCAGAGGTGGATCAAGCCGGTACTGCAACTGCAGCTGCCGCCGCGCCGGCTCAATACCCACAAGGGCGAGAACGGCCATGTGCTGTGCGTGGGCGGCAACCATGGCAGTGGCGGGGCGGTGATGCTCAGCGGCGAGGCCGCACTGCGCAGCGGTGCCGGCCTGGTCAGCGTGGCCACCCGCGCCCCGCACGTGCTGCCACTGCTCGCGCGCTGCCCGGAGGCGATGGTGCATGCGGTGGAGGAGGGGGCGGCGTTTGCTGCCTTGTTGGCGCGCGCCAGTGTCGTTGCGATCGGGCCGGGTCTGGGCCAGGACGATTGGGCAGGCGCGCTATGGGCGGCTGCCGTGGCCAATGGCAAACCGCTGGTTGTGGACGCCGATGCGCTCAACCTGCTGGCGGCTGCGCCGCAGCCGCTGCCGCAGGCCATTCTTACCCCGCACCCGGGCGAGGCCGCACGCCTGCTGGATACGGATACGGCCAGCATCCAGCGCGATCGCCTTGGTGCAGCCCGTGCGCTGGCAGCGCGCTATCAGGCCGTCGTGGTGCTGAAGGGTGCAGGCACCGTGGTGGCCGCGCCGGGGCAGTTGCCGCGCGTGGTGGTGGCCGGCAATCCCGGCATGGCGGTCGGTGGCATGGGTGATCTATTGACCGGTGCCATCGCCGCGCTGCGCGCTCAGGGTCTGCCGGCCTGCGATGCAGCCAGCAGCGGTGCACTGCTGCACGGCCTGGCCGGTGACGCGGCGGCAGGCGAGGGTGAACGCGGCTTGCTGCCACGCGACCTGTTGCCACACCTGCGTACGCTGGCCAATCCATAATGCACGGCATGACCGACTTGTTTCTTGCAGACGCCGACGGCACCGACCAGCTTGGCCGGGCTTTGGCACACACCCGCCCGGCACAGGCCGTGGTCCACCTGCAGGGCGACCTGGGTGCCGGTAAATCCACCCTGGCGCGGGCGTTGCTGCGCGCGCTGGGCGTGCAGGGACCCATCCGCAGCCCCACCTACACCTTGATCGAACGGTATCCGCTGGCCGATGGCGAAGCCTGGCATCTGGATCTGTACCGGATCGGCAACGCTGGCGAGTTGGACTTCCTGGGCTTGGACGAAGCTACTGCCGACCTTTGGTTGGTCGAATGGCCTGAGCGGGGGGCTGGCGCGTTGCCGCCGGTGGACCTGGCGGTGGCCCTGGAAATCGATGGCCACGGCCGCCGGGCGCGCATTCAGGCCCATACCGCCAACGGTGAGCGCTGGTTGCAGGAACTGCGCAAAACGCCCCACTTGCAGGGGCTTCCTAGCCCCTGACTGCAGGAAGATGCGGCAGGTTGCGGATTATTAAGGGAAAACATGTTGCAATTACCGAATTCCGGTGATTGAATCCGCCCATGACTATGGCAAACCGCCTGTTCGCTCTGTCCACCGCCATTGCTGGGCTCTGCCTGGCCAGCGCTTCGGCGTGGGCAGGGGAGATCCGCGGCGTGGGCCTGAGCGCCGGTGCCACCGGTACCAGGGCTGAGATCCAACTGGCTGGCGGTGGCAGCTACAAGACCATCAGCCTGGCCGGCCCGAACCGCTTGGTCGTGGATTTTCCCGATTCCACCGCCGTGCGCGGGCTCAAGCTGCCCGCTGCCGCAGGCGTGGTCACGGCAGTACGCACCGGCAACCCCACCCCCGGCACGTTCCGCGTTGTGTTTGACCTGGCGGAGACGGTGGCGGCGTTCAAGCCGCAGATGCAGGGCCAAGGTGCCGAGTCCCGGTTGTTGATCGAGTGGCCGGGCGATGCGCCGGCACGCCCGGCGACGACGGCCGTGGCGGCCACTGCGCCCACAACCGGTGCTGCGCCTGCAGCGCCAGCCACTGTCCAGAGCGTGGCCGAGGCACGTGCCGAAGCAGCCCGTGCCACGGCGGCCTTGACCGCTGCCGTGCGCCAGCAGGCCAGCGCGCCGCCGCCCGCGCCCGCTCCGGTTGTGGCAGCAGCGCAGACGCCGGCGACGACGGTGGTCCAGGCGGCGCCGCAGCCGGCCAGTACGGGAGTGATTGCCGCGGCCTCCGCACCGGGCAACTCGCCGGCAGCCATTCTCAATGCCCAAGGACCGGTGCGCACCACCATTGCCACGGGGCGCCCAGCGCCGGTGGGCGCGGTGTCGCAGGGGGCTGCCGCCGCCGCTCCCGTGGCCAGTGCTGAACAGCCCTTGCCGCGCCCGGTGATGCCCAGCGATGCCTCGCGCATCCGCATGCAACCGGGCATGCGCAACCTGATCGTGGCGATCGATCCCGGCCACGGCGGCCAGGATCCGGGTGCCATCGGCCCGACCGGCAAGCGCGAGAAGGACGTGACCCTGGCGGTGGCGCGTGAACTGGCGCGCCAGGTCAATGCCACCCCCGGCCTGCGCGCCTACCTGACCCGCGACACCGACGTATTCATTCCGCTGCCGATGCGCGCCCAGCGTGCCCGCGCCGCCAAGGCGGACATCTTCATCTCGATCCACGCCGATGCGGCAGAAAACCGCTCGGCGACCGGCTCGTCGGTCTATGTGCTGTCCACCAAGGGGGCGTCGTCGCAGCGTGCGCGTTGGTTGGCGGACAAGGAGAACGCCGCCGACCTGATCGGTGGCGTCAGTCTCAGCCGCACTGAAGGCACCCTGGCCAACGTACTGCTGGACCTGGCCCAGAGTGGCAACATGAAGGCCTCCGAAGATGCCGCCAGCCACGTGCTGGGCGGGCTCAAGCGCATCGGCAACAACCACAAGCCGAACCTGGAGCGCGCCAACTTCGCGGTGCTGCGCACCTCGGACATGCCGGCGATGCTGGTGGAAACCGCCTTCATCTCCAACCCGGACGAAGAGCGTCGCCTGATCGATCCCACCTACCAGCGACGTATCGCCGGTGCGGTGCTGGATGGCGTGCATACCTTCTTCAGCCGGCAGCCGCCGCCGGGCACCTTGTTTGCCGCCCGTGCCCAGGCCGAAATGGATGCTGCCGTGGGCACCGTTGCCGGCGGCAGCAAGTAAGCGGGCGCGGCCGTCCGGGCCGCGAACGCATGGGCGCGACAGGACACAGTATTCAGCCCGCGGTGGTATCGGTGCCGAGCCCGCGCTCGGCTATCATCATGTGCATGCATGATGTCAGCCTGATTCCCCTCGTAACTCCGCCCACCTGCGCCTTTTTTGCACCGTTGATGCAAGGTGGTGGCGCATGAGTGCAATCCGTCCCCTGCCGGAAATCCTGATCAACCAGATCGCTGCTGGCGAAGTGGTCGAGCGCCCTGCCTCGGTGGTAAAGGAGCTGGTCGAGAACGCGCTGGACGCAGGTGCCACGCGCGTGGATATCGATCTGGAAGAAGGCGGTGTACGCCTGATCCGCATCCGTGACAACGGCGGCGGCATCGCTGCCGACCAACTGCCGCTGGCCGTGTCGCGCCATGCCACCAGCAAGATCGCCAGCCTGGATGACCTGGAGTCGGTGGCTACCCTCGGCTTTCGCGGCGAAGCCCTGCCGTCAATCGCCTCGGTCAGCCGCTTCATCCTGGCCTCGCGCCGTGCCGATGACGAACATGGCTCGGCGTTGCAGATCGAGGGGGGCAAGCTCGGCGACGTCACCCCACGTGCGCACGCGCCAGGCACCACGGTGGAAGTGCGTGAGCTGTTCTACAACGTACCGGCGCGGCGCAAGTTCCTGCGCGCCGAGCGTACCGAGCTGGGGCACATCGAAGAATGGTTGCGCTCGCTGGCCTTGGCGCGCCCAGACGTCGAGTTGCGGGTGTCGCACAACGGCAAGCCGTCACGGCGCTACAAGCCCGGCGACCTCTATTCGGACGCGCGTCTGGGCGAAACCCTCGGCGAGGATTTCGCGCGGCAGGCCTTACGCGTGGACCATAGCGGCGCGGGCCTGCGGCTGCATGGCTGGATCGCGCAGCCGCAGTATTCGCGTGCCAGTGCCGACCAGCAGTACCTGTACGTCAACGGGCGTTCCGTGCGTGACCGCAGTGTCAGTCATGCGGTGAAGATGGCCTACGGCGATGTGCTCTACCACGGCCGGCAGCCGGCCTATGTGCTGTTCCTGGAGCTGGACCCGACCCGCGTCGACGTCAACGTGCACCCGGCCAAGCATGAAGTGCGTTTTCGTGACGCGCGACTGATTCATGATTTTGTCTACCGCACGCTGAAGGATGCGCTGGCCGAAACCCGTGCCGGGCTGGAGCCGGCGGCGATGGGGCAGGGCCATCCGGCCGATCCCGCCGCCTCCCTGCCACCCAGTACCAGCATGGGGGGGGGCTATGTGTTGTCGCGGCCAGGTGGCAGCGTGGCCAGCAATGGCAACTGGCAGGCGCGGCAGTCGCCGTTGGGCCTGCAGGTGGCGGAAGCGCCTTCGGCCTATGCGGCCTTGTATTCGGCGCCGGCGGCAGATGCAAGCCAGGCCGATGCCGGGCCGGCCTTGCCGGCAACCTCAAGTGATGCTGGGGTACCGCCGCTGGGTTATGCCATCGCCCAGTTGCATGGCATCTACATCCTGGCCGAGAACGCCGAAGGCTTGATCGTGGTGGACATGCATGCCGCCCACGAGCGCATCGGCTACGAACGCTTGAAGAACGCGCACGACGGCATCGGCCTGCATGCGCAGCCCCTGCTTGTGCCGATCACCCTGGCGGTGGGCGAGCGAGATGCCGATACCGCCGAACGTGAAGCGGCGACGTTGGCCGAGCTGGGTTTTGAAGTAACCCGCTCGGGGCCGGGCTCCCTGCATGTACGCAGTATCCCGGCGCTGCTGGCCAATGCCGAGCCCGAGGGCCTGCTGCGCGATGTGCTGGGTGACCTGCGCGAACACGGGCAGAGCCGGCGCATCGCCAGTGCGCGTGACGAACTGCTATCGACGATGGCTTGCCATGGCGCAGTACGTGCCAACCGTCGCCTGACGCTGCCTGAAATGAATGCCCTGCTGCGTGATATGGAGATCACCGAGCGCTCGGGGCAATGCAACCATGGCCGCCCGACCTGGGCGCGCTTTTCCTTGGCCGAGATTGATCGCTGGTTCCTGCGGGGGCGTTGATGAAAAGAGCATTGGGGGGGGCGGCCTTGTTGGCCGTGGTGCTGCTGGGCGGCTGCAAACAGGAGGTGGCGGCGCCGCCGGTGGTCAAGGTGGATCCGGCGTTTGCGCACGACAACGCGCTGTGGCGCGAGCAACGCCTGACCGAGCTGTTGGCGGTCGATGGCTGGACCAGCCTGGTGGGGTTGCATTGGCTGGAACTGAAAGCGCACTACATCGGCAGCGGCAGTACCAGCGGCATCCGCCTGGCAGTAGGCCCACCGCGCTTGGGCATGGTGTCGCGACAGGGCAAGGACTGGTACTTCACGCCCGAACCCGGAGTGCCGATGCAGGTGGATGGCAAGCCGGTGAGTGGGCGCATCGCCTTCCACGGCGACCGTGATGAAGCCCCCACCCTGATCCACTTCGATGACGGCAAGGGTGTATTGAGCCTGATCGAGCGTGGCCCGCGTTTCGCCCTGCGGGTGCGGCACAGCGAGGCCCCGGCGCGTGCCCACTTCGGCCACCTAGAGTATTGGCCGGCTGATCCGAGCTGGCGCATCACCGCACGCTTCGTGCCGCATGATCTCAACAAGACCTTGCCGATCGTCGACATCACCGGCTTGACCACCGAGCAGTCCAATGCCGGAGCCATCGAGTTCGAGCGTGATGGCCGCACCTGGCGACTGGAAGCGCTGGGCGAGCCGGGCCAGCCCCTGCAGGTGATATTCGCCGACCGCACCAGCGGCCGCGGCAGCTATGCGGCCGGCCGCTACATCGATGTGGCGGTGCCGGACAGCAGGAGTGAAGTCGTGATCGACTTCAACCGCGCCTACAACCCGCCCTGCGCGTTCACCCCGTTTGCGACCTGTCCGTTGCCGCCGCCGGAGAACCGTTTGGACATGGAGGTACAGGCCGGCGAGAAGGCTTACGCCAAACCCATGAGTGAGGTGGCTGCATGAGGTGGATGACCCGTAGCGCCGGCCTGCTGCTGGCAGGCTTGATGCTGGTTGCCGGTACCACCACAGCGCGCCCGGTACGTGGCGAAGCCGCGCCGGCGGCCTATGTCGCCCCGGTCCCGCTGCTGTGGAAGGTCAGTGGTGCCCAGGGCAGTGAGGTTTACCTGCTGGGCTCCTTCCATCTGCTCAAGCCCAGTGACTATCCCTTGTCCAAGGACGTGGATGGCGCGTTCGCAGCGTCGCAGCGGCTGCTGTTCGAGCTGTCCCCGGAGGAGATGAACTCGCCGGCGTTGCCGATGCAGATGGCGCAGGCCGCATTGCGTCGCGATGGCAGCCAGCTCAAGGATGATCTGGACGCGGCCACCTGGGAGCGGCTGCAGGACTGGGCACAGGCCAACAACATGCCGATCCAGAGTCTGGGCGGGCTCAAACCGTGGTTCGTCGGCCTGACCATCAGTGTCGCGCAGATGACCCGGCTGGGTCTGGACCCGCAGGCCGGCCTGGATCGGCACATGATGGATCTGGCAGCCAAGGCTGGAAAACCTGCCGGTGGACTGGAAACAGCAGCCTCGCAGATCAGCATGCTCGATGGCATGGGCGTGGACGAACAGCGGCAGATGCTGCGCGAGGCGCTGGAACAAGTGGACAAGGGTGACGCCCAGAGCCGTGCCCTGCATGACGCGTGGCGTCGCGGCGATGCCACGATGCTGTGGCAGGACATGGCCGGGCAGATGAAGCGGCAGTACCCGGGGCTGTACCGGCGCATCAATGTCGAGCGCAATGACGCCTGGCTGGCGCCGCTGCAGCAGCGGCTGCAGGCCGGGCAGGGCACCACCCTGGTGGTGGTTGGCGCGCTGCACCTGCTTGGCGCTGACGGCGTGGTGGAAAAGCTGCGCGCGCAGGGCTACAAGGTGGAGCGCATCTGCAGCGCCTGTACGGAGCAGCAGCGAAAGCCATGAAGGCAGGGCCGGGTAGGGTCCGTTGGCCTGCTTCCAGGGCAGGGGCCAGCTCGGCAGGGCTGGGCCACGCCAACCTGTAGAAATGAAAAGGCCGACGCTTGCGTCGGCCTTTCAGTAGTCAGCGGTTGCTGCGGGTCTTGCCGCCGCTGCCCGGTGGTGGGTCGGCCGGCTTGCTGCCCGGCGCCGGCGGACGGGTGCCGAAGCCGCCGCCCATGTTGCGCTGGAACTCCTGCCACAGCTCCAGGTTGCGCTCGGTGAGCTGGTTCATCATGGCCCACGGAGTCTGGCCGAGCAGGCTGCCCATCTGCTGGCGGAACTGCTGCTGCTGGTCCAGGAACACCTGCATGCTGCGCTCCAGGTAATTGCCCATGAAGCCCTGCAGGGAGTCGCCGTAGAAACGGATGAGCTGGCTCAACAGCTGGGTCGACAGCATCGGCTCGCCGTCCTGCTCCTTGTCCGCGATGATCTGCAACAGCACCGATCGGGTCAGGTCGTCGCCGCTCTTGGCGTCGCGGACCTCGAACTCCTCGCCGTCCAGGATCAGCTGGCGGACGTCTTCGATGGTGATGTAGCTGGAAATCTCGGTGTCGTAGAGCCGGCGATTCGGATACTTCTTGATGATGCGGGTCGCAGCCATTAAGCAGTCACTCGTCACGGTTAGGTGCGCAGCATGGCGCAGTGCAGCAGGGCTTGCAACCGCCAAAAGTACAGGTTGCAAGGGTTGGCGAAGTGTATTTTTGTTGCGCAGCACGCAAAGTGCCGGACTGCAGCACGGGCAGGGCTTACCAGCCCATGTGGTGGCCGCCGTTTATGTCCAGGTTGGAGCCGGTGATCCAGGCGGCTTCCTCGGCCACCAGGAAGGCCACCGCATAGGCGATCTCCTCGGGCTTGCCCAGGCGCCCGGTAGGAATGTCGGCGATGATCTTGGCCCGCACCTCCTCCGGTACCGCCATGACCATGTCGGTGGCCACGTAGCCGGGCGAGATGGTATTGACGGTGATGCCGAAGCCCGCGTTCTCGCGTGCCAGCGAGATGGTGAAGCCGTGCATGCCGGCCTTGGCTGCGGCGTAGTTGGCCTGGCCGTACTGGCCCTTGAGGCCGTTGATCGAGCTGATCTGGATGACCCGGCCCCAGCCGCGCTTGCGCATGCCTTCGATCACCGGGCGGGTGACGTTGAACACCGAGTTGAGGTTGGTGTTGATCACCTCGTGCCACTGTTCCGGGCTCATCCGGTGGAAGGTGGTGTCACGGGTGATGCCGGCGTTGTTGACCAGGATTTCAACCGGCCCAAGCGTGGCTTCGGCAGCCTGGATCAAGCTGCGGCCACTGTCCGGGTCGGCAACATCGCCTTCGAACAGGGCGATGTCATAGCCCTTCTCGCGCATGCGCTGCTGCCACTGCTGGGCTTTCTCGGCGTTGCGGAAATTGGTGGCAACCCGGTGCCCTTGGTCGGCGAGGCGTTGGCAGATGGCGGTACCAATGCCGCCGGTACCACCGGTGACCAGTGCGACGCGGGATGTCATGGGCAGTGCTCCAGGGCAGATTCGCAGGGGAGCCGATGATTCTAATGAAACTGCGCTCAGGCAGGGGGCGCCTCGGGGGCGCGCAGCGCGCTTTTTTGCAGTTTGTGCGGGTTGAATGCGGCAGCAGCGTACTGCAGCAGCTCGGGTACCTGGCCTGCAGCATCCAGCGCGGCGGGGTCCTGGCCCAGGCAATGCCAGAGCCAGCGCAGCACCGGTAGTGGGCGGGCACTGTCCACCGGCACGGCCGCCTGCGACTTGGACAGCTTCTGGCCGCTGGCATCCAGCAGCAGCGGCAGGTGCAGGTAGGCCGGGGTGGGCAGGCCCAATGCCTGTTGCAGCAGGATCTGCCGCGGGGTGGAGTCGATCAGGTCGGCCCCGCGCACCACATGGGTGATGCCTTGTTCGGCGTCATCGACCACTACCGCCAGTTGGTAGGCCCAGCAGCCATCGGCACGCAGCAGGACCACATCGCCCACCTCGCGGTCCACGTCCTGCGCGACGGTGCCTTGCAGGGCATCGTCAAAACGGACATGACTGCCATCGGCCACGCGCAGGCGGATGGCAGGATGAGCGCGTTGCTGGCTGGCGACACAATGCCGATGGATACCGTGCTGGCTGGCAAGGTCGGCACGGCTGCAGTGGCAGGCAAAGGCCTTGCCTTCGGCCAGCAGACGATTGATGGCCGATTGGTACAGCGCATGACGGCGACTCTGGTACTGCACGGGCAGGTCGGAGACCAGGCCGAATGCGGCCAGTGTGGCCAGCTGCGATTCGACCGCGCCGGCCACCTCGCGTGGGGGATCGATATCCTCCACCCGCACCAGCCATTGGCCGTGGGCATGACGTGCAACCAGCCAGCTGCCGAAGGCTGCCAGCATGGAGCCCAGGTGCAGGGGCCCGGTCGGGGAGGGAGCGAAACGGCCGCGATAGGGGGGGAGAGACATTGAATATGAATGCTTGGTCAGATTGCGGCTTGAATTCAGTCTTGGCGCACCGCAAATTTGCCGTATTCCCATCCTAAACGGATCTGTTTCCCATGTTTACCCGTATCGGGCTGTTTCTTCTGACCAACATCGCGGTGCTGGCCCTGGCCAGTGTGGTGATGTCGCTGCTGGGCGTGAACTCGTCGCAGATGAGCGGGTTGCTGGTCATGGCAGCCATCTTCGGCTTCGGCGGTTCGATCATTTCGCTGCTGTTGTCCAAGTTCATGGCCAAGCGCGGTACTGGCGCGGTGGTGATCACCGAGCCGCGCAACCAGACCGAGCGTTGGCTGCTGGATACGGTGGCGCGCCAGGCCAAGGCGGCGGGCATCGGCATGCCGGAAGTGGCGGTGTATGACGCCCCGGAGATCAATGCCTTCGCCACCGGTGCCAACCGCAACAACGCGCTTGTGGCGGTGTCCACCGGCCTGCTGCACAACATGAGCGAGGACGAGGCAGAAGCGGTGCTGGGCCATGAAATCGCTCACGTTGCCAATGGCGACATGATCACCATGGCCTTGCTGCAGGGCGTGTTGAACACCTTCGTGATCGTGCTGGCCCGCGTGGTCGGCGGCATCATCGACAGCGCGCTGTCCGGCAACCGCGAAGGCGGCGGCCGCGGTTTTGCCTACTACATCATCGTGTTCGTGCTGGAGATGGTGTTCGGCCTGTTCGCGACGATGATCGCGATGTGGTTCTCGCGCCACCGTGAGTTCCGTGCCGACCACGGCGGTGCCTCGCTTGCGGGCCGCCAGAAGATGATCGCGGCACTGGAGCGTTTGAAGCTCAACCATGGCCAGAGCACCTTGCCGACCCAGATCGCGGCATTCGGCATTGCCGGCTCGGCAGCCAAGAAGCTGTTCCTGAGCCACCCGCCGCTGGACGAGCGCATCGCCGCGCTGCGCTCTTCGACGGTTGCCTGATCCGCATCGGCAGTGATGCAAGCAGAACGCCCGGCTGAGCCGGGCGTTCTGCTATCTGGGGAGTGCAGATCGCGTGCACGCCCGTCTCCTGTTTCGTCCCGGGGAGGGGGCACCCCGTTTGTCTGTCCGCTGTCGATCGGCAGGCACGGCCAGAGCCGGCAGGCGGCCATGGTGATGGGTTGCCGGGGATGGAGCAGGGGAGCCCTGGCACTGCAGCGCAGGCAGAAGGGCGGAGATGGATGCTGTTTGCCGGGAATGGAAACAAAAACGGCGCCTTCGCAGGCGCCGTTCCAGAGACACGCAAAGCAGCGATCAGAACTTCGGATCGAACTCGGCGGCGTAGCCGGTGTTGACGATGACCTTCTGCAGCGCTTCGCAGACCTTGATGTTGCCGGCCACGACCTGCTGGGTCTCCGGGCCGCGCGAATCCATGCGGTCCAACGGAGCGCCACGGTAGTTGCACACCTTGCCGCCTGCCTCGCGCACCAGCAGCACGCCAGCGGCGATGTCCCATGCCTTCACGCCGGCTTCGAAGTAGGCGTCGGCGCGGCCGCAGGCCACGTAGGCCAGGTCCAGCGCGGCAGAGCCGGTGCGGCGCACGTCCTCGGCCTGCACCAGCAGGGTGTCGACGGTCTTGAGCTGGGAGCTGGCACGGCTGCGTTCGCGCGGAGCGAAGCCGGTATGGATCATCGTGCCTTCCAGATCCTTGCGATCGGACACGCGCAGGCGGCGGTCGTTGAGCACGGCGCCATTGCCCTTGGAGGCGGTGAACAGCTCGTTGCGCAACGGATCAAAGATCACCGCATCGATCGGCTCGCCGTTCTCAACCAGGGCGATGGAGACGCAGTAGTGCGGGAAACCGCGCAGGTAGTTGCTGGTGCCGTCGAGCGGGTCGATGACCCACATCATGCGGTTTACACCCTGGATACCGCCCTCTTCACCGAAGATGCCGTATTCCGGGTAGGCGCGCTTGAGTTCCTTGACGATCACTTTTTCCGCATCAGCATCAACTTCGCTGGCGTAGTCCATCCGACCCTTCTGTACGACGTTGAGGGCTTCAAGCTTGTTGATGTTACGGAGCAGGACGTTGCCGGCGAGGCGGGCGGCCTTGACCATGACGGTTACGGCGGGTTTCTGCATGGCGAAAGGCTCCCGTGAAGGCAGAGATCGGATTGGCGGGGGAAAAGAGCGGGTCCGGCGCATTGGCCGGCCGCGCAGTTTACCATCTACAGCTGTCTCGCTCCTGATTTTTTAACATCATGTCTGCTTCCACTCATATTCGATTCGTACTTGTCGGCACCCAGCACCCGGGAAACATAGGCGCAGCGGCCCGAGCGATGAAAACCATGGGTCTGGCGCGGCTGGTATTGGTTGCCCCCGAGAAGCCGCTGGACGAGGTGGCCTTCAGGCGCTCGGCCGGTGCCGAGGACGTGCTGGGCGATGCACCGGTGTATGCCACCCTGGCCGAGGCGGTTGCCGACTGCCGTCTGGTGCTCGGCTGTACGGCGCGTTCGCGCAGGGTGCAGCTGGAGGAGTTGCTGCCCGAACTTGCCGGCCAACGTGCGGTGGCCAAGGCCGGTGAGGAGGGCGCCGAGGTGGCCTTCGTATTCGGGCGCGAACGTACCGGCCTGACCAATGAGGAGCTGCAGTTGTGCCATCTGGCGGTGCATATTCCGTCCGATCCGGAGTTCAGCTCGCTGAACCTGGCCGCTGCCGTGCAGGTCCTGGCCTATGAGGTGCGCATGGCCGTGTTGGCAGGCCAGGTACAGGCCCCGGCCGAAACCGGTTTTGGCGAGGCGCCAGCCAGCCATGCCCAGCTCGAAGGTCTGTTCGGCCAGCTCGGCGACACCCTGGACCAGATCGATTTCCACAAGGGCCGTTCGCCGGAATCGGCCATGCGCAAGCTGCGCCGCCTGTTCATGAAGGCAGAGATGTCCGAGCAGGAGGTGCGCCTGCTGCGTGGCATCCTTGCCGATGCCCAGCGCATGGCCCGGTTGGCGGGTGAAAAACCCAACTGAGGCACACGTCACACAACGGGTTTTTCCGGTAGGCTTGGGGAATCAATAGGGGAGTTGCCGTTTTGCGCGTGTTCGTATGGCTTTGGGGAGCCGTGCTGGCAGTGGCCGCGTTGCAGCCGTTGTCGGTGGGGGCGATAGAGCGCTCGGTGCTGGTCCTGGGGAGGATCAGTGACAATCCGAAGGCGCACTATGAGCAGTTGAAGCCGCTGCTCGACTATGTGGTGCCCAGGATGCAGGACGTCGGGATCGTCGAAGGGCGCATCCTGATGGCCAAGGATGCGCAGCAGATGGGCAGCTATCTACGGCGTGGGCGGGTGGATTGGGTGACCGAAACATCGGGCACGGCGATGGCATTGCAGCAGCGGGCCGGCGCACGGCCCCTGTTGCTGACCGAGCGCAATGGGGTGAGCGCTTACCACACCGTATTCTTCGTACGCCGTGACAGCCAGGTGGAGTCGCTGCAGGACATGAAAGGGCGAACCCTGGCCTTGCAGAGCCCGTTGTCCACCAGCGCCTATCTGGTGCCCGCGATGGAGCTGCTGCAGCACGGGGTGCGCCTGGAGATCCTGTTGACGCCGCACGACAGCCCGGCAGGCGATGCCGTGGGCTATGTATTTGCGCGATCGGAACTGAACATCTCGACCTATGTGCACAAACGGGTGGTGGATGTGGGCGCGGTCAGCAGCATTGACTGGAGCGATGACCACGCCGTGCCGCCTGCGTTCCGCAACGACATGCGGGTGTTCTACCGCAGCGAGCCGGTGCCGCGCGCGGTGGAAATGGTGCGCCAGGATCTGGACCCGGTAGTGCGCGAGCGCCTGCGGCAGGTACTGCAGGAGGCCAGCCGCGACCCCCTGGCCGGCCCGGCCTTGGCCAAATTCTTTGGTACCACCGGGTTCCATCCGGTGGATGCGGCCAGTCTGCGGGCGCTTGAGCGCCTGCGCAGCGGCCTGGCGCGGGTGCGCATGGAGGTGGAATGAGCCGTCTGCCGCGCTTTGGGTTGCAGGCCCGCTTCCTGTTGTTGGCGGCGGGCGCGCTGCTGGTGGTGATCCTGATCGTGGCGCTGATGGTGATGCGCCAGGCCAGTGCGCAGCGCGAGATGCTGCACACCAGCAGCCAGGTGGTCAGCGGTGTATTCGACCAGGGCGTGCGTGAGCGCGGCAAGGCCTTGGCCGACGCGCTGGCCGATGCGTTGGTGAACCCGCTCTACTACTCGGATCTGTCGGCGGTGGGCGCGCTGGTGCGCAACACCGCCCGTCAGAAGTCGGTCAGCTATGTACTCGTGCACGATCCCGAAGGACGGCTGATCCATGATGGCTCCATCGACGTGGCCGGCTACGGCCTGCAGATGAGCGATCCGTTGGCGCCGGCTGCGGTCGGCGCTGAAGCGACGCTGGTGCAGGAGAGCCCGGCCATCCTGGAAATCGATCTGCCGTTGCGCATCGGTGATCAACGTATTGGTGGTTTGCGGGTGGGTATGGACTTGGCGCCGGTGCGCGCGCAGGAGGCCAGCACCATGCGTGCGCTGGAGCAGCGCATGGGCGAAGCCCAGCGTCGGCAACTGGGTTGGGTGTTGGCGCTGGTGGCGTTGCTGATTGCTTTTGCCTGTGTGATTGCCCTGTATGTGCAGCGCACCCTGGTGCGGCCCATTCGGTGGCTGGGCGAGGCGGCGCAGCGCATCGAGCGCGGCGACTACGCCGTGTCGGCACCGGTGACCCAGCGCAATGATGAGGTCGGCGAGCTGATGCGCACCTTTGACCGCATGAGCCAGAGCATCGCCCGGCATGACCGGGAGGTGCGGCAGATGGCCTATACCGATGCATTGACCGGCCTGACCAACCGTCTTGCGTTCCGCGAAGCATTGGACCACCGCTTGTTCAGTGCTCATGCGGCCGGTCGTGGCCTGGCGCTGCTGTTCATCGATATCGACGAGTTCAAGCGGGTCAATGACACCCTCGGTCACGAGGCTGGTGACGAGGCGCTGCTGCAGTTTGCCCAGCGCATCGCCATCGCCGTGGACCAGGTGGGCGGCGATGAAACCCTGCTGGCCCGTTTTGGCGGCGACGAGTTCGTGATCCTGCTGGGTGAGGGCGCGGGTAGTGCGGCGGAGGTCGCCAAGAGCCTGGCCGAGCGCCTGGTGGTGGACCTTGGGCGCCCGCTGCAGGCACAGCAGCGGGAGATCTTCCTGGGCAGTTCGATCGGCATCACCCTGTACCCGGAAGACGCGGTGGATGCCACTGCCTTGCTGAAGAATGGTGATATCGCCATGTACCAGGCCAAATTGGCCGGCAAGAACTGTTACCGCTACTACAGCAGGGCAATGGACCATGCGGTGGAGCGGCGCCTGCATCTGGAGCAGGAGCTGCGCGGGGCCTGGGAGCGTGGCGAGCTGCGCCTGGTTTACCAGCCCATTTACCGCACCCGCGACCGCATGCTGGTGGGCGTGGAAGTACTGCTGCGCTGGGACCACCCCAAGCTCGGTGCGATCGCCCCATCGGTGTTCATCGAGGTGGCCGAGCAGAGTGGGTTGATCCATCTGCTGGGTCCGCGTGTGTTGGGCGAGGCCTGCGTGCAGGCCCGGCAATGGCCGCGCAATGCACTGGGCGAGGAGCTGTTCGTATCGGTCAATGTGTCGCCGCGTCAGTTGCGCAATGGCGACCTGGTGGAGCAGGTGGAGGCCAGCTTGCAGCAATCCGGGCTCAGTGCCTCGCGCCTGCATCTTGAGCTGACTGAAACGGCGGTGATCGGCGACGAGATGCTGGCGGTTTCCCTGCTCGAACGCCTGCACCGGACCGGGGTGAAGGTGTGGCTGGACGACTTTGGCACGGGCTTCTCCGGCCTGAGCCATCTGCGCCAGGTGCCGGTGGACGGGGTCAAGATCGATCGCAGCTTTGTTGCCGACATGGAGCGCGATGCCGACGATCTGGCCCTGACCACGGCCATCATCGCCATGGCCCACGCGCTGGGTATCACCGTCGTGGCCGAAGGCGTGGAGCAGGAAGCACAGTTCCAACTGCTCAGCCAGCGCGGCTGCGACCTGGTGCAGGGCTACTGGATGGGCCGGCCGCTGGATGCAGCCGGTGTGGTGGCCTTGTTGACGCCGCCGCTGTCCGCGGCCGCGCGCTGAGTCAGAGCGGCCGCTTGCTGGTGTCGCCGGCGATCTCGCGCACCAGCTTGGGCACCAGGTAGCCGGACAGCCGGGCCATCAGCCCGGCATGCAGGGCCAGTGCCTGTTCGTCGCTGACCTCGAAGTGGGCGGCGCCCTGTACCTTGTCCAACTGGTACAGGTAGTAGGGCATCACCCCGGCGGCAAAGCTGCGCTCGCTCAGTGCGGCCAGCGCGTCCAGATCGTCATTGACCCCGCGCAGCAGCACGGCCTGGTTGAGCAGCTGCGCACCGGTGCCGCGGATGCGTGCGAGCACGGCGTCGACCTGGGCATTGAACTCGTTGGCGTGGTTGGCATGCAGCACGAACGCCACTGGCCACGGCAGGCCTGCCAGCCATTGCACCAGGGCGTCATCGACGCGCTCGGGCAGCACCACCGGCAGGCGGCTGTGGATGCGCAGGCGCTTGATATGCGGGACGGCGGCCAGGGCCTGGGTCAGCTCGGCCAGCTTGGAGGTGTTGAGCGACAGCGGGTCGCCGCCGGACAGGATGACCTCGTCGATGCCCGGGTCGGCGGCGATGGCCGCCACGGCCTCCTGCCAGCCGCCCTTGGCGGCGTTCTCGCCGGCATAGTCAAAGTGGCGGCGGAAGCAATAGCGGCAGTTGATCGCACAGCTGCCGGTAGTGACCAGCAGGGCGCGGCCGCGGTACTTCTGGATCACCCCGGTAGCCTTCTTGGCCGCGCCGTCGCCCACCGCGTCGAAACTGAACCCCGGCACGATGCGCATTTCCGCATCGATGGGCAGCACCTGCCGCAGCAGCGGGTCGGCGGGGTCGCCGTGGCGCATGCGGGCGACGAAACTGCGCGGCACCCGCAGGGCGAACTGGGCCAGGGCCTCGGCCGACACCCCCAGCGCCTGGCCGTCCAGTCCAAGCGCCTCCAGCAGCTCGTCGGGGCTGCGGATGGCCTGCCGCCAATGGCTCTGCCAACGGTCGGCGGGCAGGGGCAGGACGGCTTTTTCTGGAGTGAGGGCGGGGGCTGCGGTTATCATTGGCGGTCAGAAAAACATGATGTCCCGCCAGCTGGCGGGCGTTCCATTCTAATCCGGCCGCCCGTATTACGGCGGTTTTGCCAATTCAGGAGTTACAGCATGGCCAGTTACGGCATGAACGACGTCAAGAACGGGATGAAGATCCTGGTCAACAACCAGCCTGCGGTCATCATCGACACCGAATACGTCAAGCCGGGCAAGGGCCAGGCCTTCACCCGCGTGAAGTACCGCCTGATCAAGGACGGCCGCACGCAGGAAGTGACCATGAAGTCGACCGACTCGCTGGACGCCGCCGACGTGGTCGATACCGACATGAACTTCATGTACAGCGACGGCGAGTACTGGCACTTCATGGACCCGGAGACCTTCGAGCAGGTACAGGCCGACAAGTCCGGCATGAACGGCGCCGAGAAGTGGCTCAAGGGTGAGGAATCCTGCGTGGTGACGCTGTGGAACGGCGCCCCGATCGACGTGACCCCGCCGAACTTCGTCGAACTGAAGATCACCGAGACCGACCCGGGTGTGCGCGGTGACACCTCTGGCGGCGGCGGCAAGCCGGCTACCCTGGAAACCGGCGCGGTGGTGCGCGTGCCGCTGTTCGTCAACCAGGATGAGATCATCCGCGTTGACACCCGTTCGGGTGAATACTCCGCGCGCGTCAAGTGACGTAATGGCGCGTTTGCGCCTGCGCAAACGCCTTTGCCATTACGTCATCCCCGCGCAGGCGGGGATCGCTCCTGCTTCGGCTTTGGCAGTTGCTTGGGGC